>JAYEGM010000262.1:0-6414 GCA_034659075.1 Pseudomonadota bacterium | reverse complement strand
AGGGTTGTCTGGCCGACAGGAAATGCCGAAACATTCTCTGCCAGCGGTTGCCTGATTTCAGTTAATATTTTGCCATCTTTCAGCAGTAATTGCCGGTCTGCGAGTGACTGGAATTGCAGTGCATCGTGGCTGGTAATCACGATCGCCATGCCCTGGTCTTTCAGCTGCCGCAGCAGGGCATGTGTCCGCAGTCGGGATTCCTGATCCATATTGGCCATCGGTTCATCCAGCAGCAGCACCGAGGGCGCGCGCAGCCATGCCCTGGCCAGTGCAACACGTTGCGCTTCGCCGCCCGACAGGCTTGTCGCGGAGACGGATGCAAGGACCTTCAGGTCTGCCCAATCCAGTGCCTCGTCAATACGTTTTTCCCGCTCTGCAGGGGGAGATCTGCGAGGCAGTGCATAAGCGATATTTTGTCTGACACTGGCATCGAACATGTACGGATGCTGATGCAGGTACATGGCTTTCTCCTGCAGCGTGCGTCTGCAGCGACCCCATTTCATTTCCCCAAGCCCTGTGTTCATGGTGCCGTGGTCTGGTTTTTCCAGTCCAGCCATGATTCTCAATAGAGTGGTTTTCCCTGCACCATTCGCACCACAAAGCAGAGTGCATTGACCATCACGCAGTGCGATATCGACACCGTCAAGAATGCTCCGGCGACGATAGCGCTTATTTATGTTGTTGAACTGTATGTTTACCATGGATGTCATACTGCGAAGCGCCCTTTGCCCTGGAAATAATGCAACAGGCCATTGAGTGCAAATGCCAGCAGCAGCAGGACTATGCCCAGTGCGATGCCCTGGGCAAACTCACCTTTGCTGGTTTCCAGCGCAATCGCCGTGGGGATATTACGTGTGTAGTTAAGAATATTGCCACCCAGCATCATGGAGGCGCCAACTTCAGCGATGATGCGTCCATAGGCGGCCAGCAGTGCTGCAAACAGGCCGAAACGAACTTCGTGCATGACCGTGAGCAGCGCTCTGAGTGGGCCGGCGCCGAGGGTGCGTGCAGTTTCCCAGGCGCGACGGTCTGCCGCCTGAAATGCCGAGTGGCCCATGGCGACCAGTATAGGAATGCACAGGGCTACCTGGCCAATCACCATTGCGCTTTGGGTGAACAATAGTTTCCAGTCTCCCAGAGGTCCCTGCCGGGATAATATGAGGTAGAGGGTCAGGCCGACCACCACGGCGGGTAAGGATAGCAGGGTGCTGAACAGAGAAATCAACAGACGACGACCGGGAAACCGACCGTTGGCAAGCAGGAAGGCCATCAGCAGCGAAGGCGGGGTGGCTATCAGGATGGCTGTGGTTGATACACGGAATGAAATGCCAATGATTTCCCATAGCTCGCTATCGCCGGTTGCCAGCAGGTGAATGGCATCAAAGGTGGCGCTGTTCAGTGACTCCATAGCAATAATGTTTCGTTTTAATGAGCCTGCCTGGCAGGCGTCCTGTCCAGCGCAAATTGACCTGAGTCAGCAGAGGGGGTAAACAATAGCGAACCCGCGACGGTGTAATTGCCTATTAATTTCTGTCCAGCCGGCGAGGTGATCCAGGCAATAAGTGCCTGTGCCCCGGCATGGTTGATGTCGGGGTAGTGTGATGGATTGACGGCAATGATGCCGTAGGGGTTAAACAGAGCCGGATCGCCCCGATAAACGATGCGCAGCGGTGATTTGTTTTTGTACGCCAGCCATGTGCCCCGGTCGGTGAGGGTGTAGGCAGACAGTTCGCCAGCCATTTGCAACACCTTGCCCATGCCCTGTCCTGCTTCTCGATACCATTGGCCCTGCGGCTTGATAGCCGCCTCTTTCCAGAGTAGTAACTCTATTTTGTTCGTGCCCGAGTCGTCACCTCTTGAAATGAACACTGCTGCATTTTTTGCAATTTTGGCCAGTGCATCAGTGCCACTGCTGCTGTTGCCAACTGAGGCAGGGTCATTAGCCGGTCCGACGATAACAAAATCGTTATACATAACATCAATGCGTTTTACCCCATAGCCTTCATCGACAAATTTCTGTTCGGCCGCCGGGGCATGTACCAGTACAACATCGACATCGCCGTCGCGTCCCATGCGCAGTGCTTTGCCAGTGCCGACGGCAATGACATGGACCTGATAACCCGTGTCACGTTCGAACACGGGAAGAAGGTACTGCAGCAGGCCTGAATTTTCAGTGCTGGTTGTGGTGGCAAGGCGTAATGCCGATATTTCATCAGTTCCTGCGGCCATTGCGTTGATAGAGATCAGGCAGCAAGCTAACACAGCGATGGTTTTATATTTACTGAAATATTGCATCTTGAATATCGTTAAATTTAATATGTAATAAACTAGAGCAAGAATAGTGCCAGTCGCGTCGCTACGCCTGTCTTTCACGTAAATAGCGATGCCTGCTGTCGCCGGTCAAACATTGAGGTGCCCTTGATAGTTAGTTCCCGCTATGGGCGCTTCCGGGTGGGAAAAAATGTCTCAGTTTATAATTTTTCACTGGTGCATTTAGTCCAATATGTTGCTAGATAGTTTATTTGTGTTATGTTTCATCCCGCCTGCTGATGATAATTAATGACAATTTTTCTGTAGAACTCAAAATTAGGATTTGCTTCCATGGCCGAACATGCATTAATAAATGAAGATTTTAGCCGGAGACAAACAACGATCAAGGATGATGCGCAAAATCGATCACTGAAACAAAACTCGGTACTCATTATTGACGATGAACCGGGCATCCGGAGTTTTCTGCAAAAAGGAATGGAGAAACGCTTTGGTCTGGTAGAACTTGCTGAAGATATACCGACAGCAGAGGCCCTCACAGAGCGATGTAATTTTGATCTGATCATCGCCGATATCCGGCTGCCTGGCCGGTCTGCTGTGGAGTGGGTCGAGCAATTACGTGAACAGGGCAGTACCACCGCTGTCATCTTTATTACTGCCCATGCCAGTGTCGATACGGCGATTGATGCACTGCGTGCCGGGGCCTCTGATTTCATTTTGAAACCATTTCGTATGGAGCAGATCATTGCCTCTGTCGAACGCTGCATGGAGCGTCAACAGATGCAACGTGAGAATGTCGTTCTCAAGCGCCAGGTTGAGCAGTTGTATGACAGCGGCATGGTTGGCCAGTGCCAGGCCATGAAAAGTGTTTGCGGAGTCCTTAAACGCATTGCCCCCATGCCTACTACCGTCCTGATTGAAGGCGAATCGGGTACTGGCAAGGAACTGGCCGCTCGCGCCATTCATCAATGGAGTGGGCGCGGCGGCAGCTTTGTCCCAATCAATTGTGGTGCCATCACATCAGAGTTAATGGAAAGTGAATTGTTCGGCCATGTGAAGGGTGCATTTACCGGTGCCCACCAGGCGCGCGAAGGTTTGTTTACCTATGCCAATAATGGCACCTTGTTTCTCGATGAAATTGGAGAAATGCCATTGCCGATGCAGATACATCTGCTGCGTGTACTGGAAGAACAATCGATCCGGCCGGTCGGATCGAACCGGGAAATACCGATTGATGTCCGTATCATTGCCGCAACCAACCGGGACCTGAGCGAAGAGGTCGAGCGCGGGAATTTTCGTCAGGACCTGTTTTACAGGCTGAATGTCGTGACCGTGCGTATGCCAAGCTTGCGCGAACGCCCTGAAGACATCCCTGAACTGGTTGAGTTTTTCATGCAGAAGTTGTCCACCGATATGGGTGTGCCCGTTCACACGATGGGAAGCCGGGAGCTGCTGCAGCTGCGAAGTTACAGCTGGCCTGGCAATGTGCGTGAACTGAAGAACGTCATCGAACGCTGTCTGCTGCTTGATCAGAGCCCCGAGCAATGCCTGGGTGGCATATCTGCCAGTGGCGAAGCCCCTGGCTTCAGCAATGAGTCAGATGTCCTGCTGCTGGAAGCGATAGAGAAGCGCCATATCCTTAAAGTCCTCGACATGGAAGGTGGCAACAAGTCTGCTGCCGCCAGACTGCTGGGCATCTCGCGCAAAACGCTCGAACGTAAAGCGCAGGCATGGCGCCTGAACGAATAGGCGATCAGGCATACAGCTATGGGTATTTTTACCCGCATCATCAGGACCGTGCGCGGAACGGTCCGTTACAAGCTGCTGGTGCTGGTACTGTTTCCTATCCTGTTGGTGATGCCTATCGCCCTTGGCATTGCAGCCTACTGGGGTGCAAACTTCACCTACGATCAGCTTTACATCAAGGTTAATACCGATCTCAGTGTTGCGGATGACGTTTTCGTGCGCATGCAGCAGGATTACCTCGACAGGCTAGGCACTTTAGCGGAATCTTACACCTTCAGAACCGCACTGGAAATCAACAACCAGCAGGGTATTGATGAACAATTACTGGCAGCAGAGCTATCAACCGGATTCACCTATCTGAATGTAATTTACCGCGGCACAGCTGGATATTCACAGGATAGTGCCGATGTTCACAGAGGGCGTTCTTCATCGTCTTTGTTGAAGGCATCACAGGGTGATGCCGCTGTCGGTGTTGAGGTTTTCAGCGCTGACGATCTGCACAGGGTCGGCGAATCACTTGCCAGTTCAGTGGAATTGCCGCTGCTGGAAACACCCCGTGCGCGGCCAACGAAGCGCACAGTAGAAGATCGTGCGATGATGATCCGCGCCCTGTACCCGGTAAAGGATTCCCGTGGCGAACTGCTGGCGATACTCGATGGAGGCGTGCTGCTGAATGGAAACTTTGCCTTCGTCGATGCAATCCGTGACCTGGTTTACGGGCCAGGCAGTTTACCGGATGGCAGTATAGGTACGGTTACAGTGTTCCTCGATGATGTGCGTATTTCAACCAATGTCCCTCTGCGACCTGGCGAACGTGCGCTCGGTACACGTGTCTCGGATGAGGTGCGTACACAGGTGCTTGATCAGGGTAGTAAATGGATAGATCGTGCCTTTGTCGTCAACGACTGGTACATATCGTCCTACGAGCCGATTATCGATATTGATGGTAATCGAGTCGGCATGCTGTATGCAGGGTATCTGGAAAGACCATTCCGCACTGCACTCTGGGAAGCACTCGGTATCCTGGTGTTGATATTTCTGGTGTTAATGCTGATCTCGTCGTTGGTCGCGATTCGCGGAGCAAAATCGATATTCAAGCCTGTCGAAGCAATGAGCAGCGTGGTGCAGGCAACACGCGAAGGTAGATTGACACGTATTGGAGAGCTGTCATCACGAGATGAAATCGGTGTGCTGGCAAGAGAATTCGATGCCATGCTCGACCTGCTGCATGAACGTAATCACGAGATCCTTGCCTCCGCAGATCAACTTGAGCATAAAGTCGAGGAGCGCACTGCCGAGCTGCAGCAGAAAAACGAGGATCTGCAGCGCACCATTAGTGTCCTGCAGGAGACACGGCAGCAGCTGGTCAATGCAGAAAAGCTTGCAGCATTGGGCGAACTAACTGCGGGCGTCGCACATGAAATAAATAATCCGACGGCAGTCATGCTTGGCAATATTGACGTGCTGGTCGATGAACTGGGGCCGGCAATTGAACCTGTACAGCATGAAATCGACCTGGTTATCGAACAAATCTACCGCATCAAGGACATTATCGATAACCTGCTGCATTATGCTCACCCGGATGACTATGGCGGCTACATGGCGGACGTGGATGTCAACGATCTTGTCCGGCAAACCTTGAAATTGATCCGTCATTATCAGAAGAAATCCCGTTTTGAGATCCGGCTGGAATTGAATGCAGATCGAGAGATCCGTATTAATCAGCAGGAGCTCAAACAGGTTGTCGTCAACCTGCTGGTTAACGCGATACATGTGATTGAGCCTGACGATGGCTGGATTCGCATCATCACCCGCAACTGGGACGATAAGGGTGTTGCCATCAGCATTGAAGACAATGGCGCGGGTATGGATGAATTAGCTATGAGCAGGGTGTTTAATCCCTTCTACAGCACCAAGGAACAGGGTGAAGGGACCGGTCTGGGGTTGTCAGTCAGCTATGGGCTGGTACGCCGATACGGCGGCAATGTTACCGTCCAGTCTTCGCCAGGCGAAGGCTCGTGTTTTACCATCTGGTTGCTGACTGAGCCTGAATTGATTGAGGATGAAAAAACCATTATTGAGCAACTGCATGCGATTGAGAATAATAGTGAAGTTGCCAGGCGGCAAGTTTTATAAGCCGGGTTGTTGCAGTCAGAATATTTTTTCAATACTTATGGGCATCTCTATTTATTCATGAATATTCATCTCACATCCAAAATTGACCATCTCTGCGTTAAGAATCTTCGCAATAGCTAGCTATTACGTGCGATCCCTGCCTTGATATGAACAATTTTTGATGCAACCTGATCTATCCATAATAAATAGAGGTGCCCTTATGAATTAGATCAGGGAGCGCACGATATGTCTGCGGATGTAATTTCAGTCAACAGCCTGTACTGA
>JAYEGM010000261.1:0-6513 GCA_034659075.1 Pseudomonadota bacterium | reverse complement strand
ATTTATTCTCTCTAGTTCGTTTCCCTGCACCCGCTTCAATCAGCACCACAGCCATGGCAGCAATACCTTCCTCCCTGCCACAGTAGCCAAGATTTTCAGTCGTTGTTGCCTTGATATTCAGCTGTTTCACATTGATGTTCATATCAGCTGCTAACAAGCTGCACATTTCCGGAATATGCGGGGCCATTTTTGGTGCCTGGGCTATAATAGTCAGGTCAGCATTGACAATCTTCCAGTCATCATCTTTCAGCATAGTCACAACCTTACGCAACAGAACCCGGCTATCTATATTATGGTAACTGCTGTCAGTATCCGGAAAATGCCGGCCTATATCACCTTCCCCTGCAGCACCGATAAGTGCATCACATAGGCTGTGTATCAGTACATCCGCATCAGAATGACCGGCCAGTCCTTTTGCATGCTCAATCGTTACCCCGCCGAGTACTAATGGCCGGTCTTCAACCAGCCTGTGTACATCGTAACCCTGCCCTATTCTTATCATGTCAAGGAACCTCAAATAAATTCTGAAAAAACACCTCAGCCAACTGCATGTCACCCGGTACTGTAATTTTTATATTCCCGGGACCACAATGAACCATCAGTGGATGGAAACCGGCATATTCCATCGCCGAAGCTTCATCAGTCACCAGCAGGCCATTATCTTTTGCCTTAAGCAGGGCTTGCCGTAATTCACCATAACGGAACATCTGTGGTGTCTGAGCCCGCCACAGCCCCTGCCGCGGAATGGTTTTCTTGATTTTGTCTGCATCATCTGCGAGTTTCACGGTATCCGTAATCGGCCTCCCCAGCAGCCCGCCATCCTGTCGCCTGGCAAGCTTCATCAGTCGCTCGATATCTTTATGGCTGACACAGGGTCTGACTGCATCATGCACCAGTACCCAGTCATCTTGTTGTACCGTATCTGACATATCATCCAGTATCAGGCTGACTGTATCGGCGCGTTCATCACCACCATCACAGACTGATTTCAACCAGGGCGCTGAAAAAGCCATATCCTGCCAGTACTGATCATCAGCAGAGACCCCTAGAAACAAACCGGACACCCCCGGGCAGCTGGCCAGCCTCTTTATCGTCTGCAGCAATATGGTTTCTCCTGCCAGCTCCAGATACTGTTTTGGAATATTTGCACCCATCCGGCGCCCTACCCCGGCAGCAGGAACCACCGCCCAGAATTTTTCACCTTTCACCTTTCACCTTTCACCTTTCACCTTTCACCTTTCACCTTTCACCTTTCACCTTTCACCTTTCACCTTTCACCTTTCACCTTTCACCTTTGATCAACACCCCGTTAGCGGTAGAATCCCGCATCTTTACGATCGGCATATACAATCAAACAATTCATGAGCAATCATTCAGTCACGGCAGATATATTCAATCCTAAGCTGCCGGTCAAACCCGGTCAGACACTGGTCTGGTCCAAGCTCTATGGTAGCAGTTTCGGGCTGGCAATCGTATCTGCCGCACGCCAGCAGAATGGACCAATAATCGCTGTCACACCTGATAATCGCCGCACGCAGTCGCTGGAAGAAGAAATTCGCTTCTACATGGGGCACGACGACAGCATTCCGCTGCTGAGCTACCCCGACTGGGAATGCCTGGTCTATGACCGTTTCTCCCCGCATCAGGATATTATTTCACAGCGTCTGCGCACACTCTCCAGCCTACCGGCACTAAAACAGGGAATCATCATTCTCTCGGTGTCCAATTTAATGCAACGCACGCCGCCGCAGTCCTACATCGCCGCCCATAGCTTTTCCCTGGCCTGTGGCGACAGTCTTGATAGCGATAAATTCAGGCTTAAGCTGGAAACAGCGGCCTACCGCCATGTCAGCCAGGTCTATGAGCACGGTGAATATGCTGTACGTGGAGGAATTATTGACCTGTTCCCGATGGGTAGTGCACAACCCTACCGTATAGACCTGTTCGGTGATGAAATCGACAGCATCCGGTTGTTTGACACAGAATCCCAGCGCTCAGCTGAGGCAGTTAATCAGATTGAATTGCTTCCGGCCAGGGAATTCCCGATGACCGAAGAAGGAATTAATCGCTTTCGCCAGTCCTACAGAGAGAAATTTACTGGCGATCCGCAGCAGTCACAGATCTACAACGAAGTCAGCAAGGGCAATATCCCGCCCGGTACTGAATTTTACATGCCCCTGTTCTTCGATAACACCAGTAATTTTCTCGATTATCTGCCGAATAACAGCCTGCTCGTTATCGACTCTGAATGTGAACAGACAGCAAGCACCTTCAGCACTGAAGTCGTTGAGCGGTTCCAGTCCGTCGGCATGGATCCGGAACGGCCTGCATTGCCGCCGGAAGCCCTGTACCAGCAATATGCCGATCTGAAAAAGCAGCTTATGCGCTGGCCAGTGATAGAACATGGACCCGTGCCAGAACATGGCGAAAAAGCCTGCCAGCGCTTTGCTACCTGTCGGCCGGACACGTTCAACGTTGATATTCATGCCGAACAGCCCTATCAGCGCCTGCTGGATTTCCTCGCTGCAACGGACAAACGCGTGATGCTGGCATGCGAAACTACAGGACGGCGTGAAAATTTAAAAAATATACTCAATGAGCAGGGTGTTTTCCCTGCCATGGTTGAAGATGCTCAGGCCTTTCTCCGCGGCGATGAAACACTTGCACTGTGTGCCGCGCGACTGGATCGTGGGCTGTCACTTGAGAAGCCCGGGCTTATCATCCTGTCGGAAATTCAGCTCTATGGTGACAAGGTATTTCAGCGGCGCCGTCGCAGTAAGCCGGCGCGGGACCCGGAATCTGTCATCCGCTCACTGGCAGATCTGAATATTGGTGACCCTGTGATCCATGAAACCCAGGGTGTGGGCCGCTATATCGGCCTGCAGACACTGGATATCAATAATTCAAAAAATGAATTCCTGACGCTGGAATACCGTGATGGCGACAAGCTCTATGTGCCAGTGATGTCATTGCACCTGGTATCACGTTTCACTTCCGCCAGTCCTGATTCAGCGCCCTTGCACAAACTCGGCGGCAAGGAATGGGAAAAGACCCGTCGCAAGGCACAGAAGAAAGCCTATGATGCTGCGGTAGAACTGCTTGCCGTGCAGGCATTGCGGGATGCGCGTGAAGGCCATGCCTTCCCCACTGCGGATTTCCACTATGATCACTTCGCTGCCGCATTTCCGTTTGAGGAAACACCGGATCAGGCCAAGGCCATAGATGATGTTATCCAGGATATGACCTCCAGCAAACCGATGGACCGGCTGGTCTGTGGTGACGTCGGTTTCGGCAAAACCGAAGTGGCGCTGCGTGCGTCCTTTTTTGCCGTTCACGGTGAACACCAGGTTGCGCTGGTGGTACCAACCACGCTATTAGCTCAACAGCATTATGAAAATTTCCGTGACCGCTTTGCCGACCTGCCGGTGAGGGTAGAACTGCTGTCCCGTTTTAGAACAAAAAAGGAATCTGATGCCGTAATCGAGGGAATGAAAAACGGCTCTGTGGATATCGTCATTGGCACCCACCGCCTGCTGCAGAAAGATATATCCTTCAAAAGACTGGGGCTGATGATTCTTGATGAAGAACAGCGTTTTGGTGTCCGCCACAAGGAAATCCTGAAGAAAAAACGCAGTCAGGTCGATATCCTGACGCTGACAGCAACCCCTATACCCCGGACACTAAACCTGTCGTTATCCGGGTTGCGTGAGATCTCCATAATTGCCACCCCACCGCAACAGAGGCTAACCATCCGCACCTTTGTTGCTGAATGGAGTGAAGGGCAAATCCGCGAGGGCTTTCTGCGCGAAATCCGTCGTGGTGGGCAGATTTATTTCCTCCACAATGAGGTTAAAACCATGCCGGCCATGCAGGCCAGACTGGAGGAAATCATCCCTGAAGCGAAAATTCGTATGGCCCACGGTCAAATGGCCGAACGCGAACTTGAACACATTATGCAGGACTTCTACCACCAGCGTTTTAATGTCCTGCTTTGCAGCACTATTATTGAAAGCGGTATCGATATTCCCACTGCGAACACCATATTCATCAACCGTGGTGATCATTTTGGCCTGTCGCAGCTACACCAGTTAAGAGGTCGCGTAGGCCGTTCACATCATCAGGCTTACTGCTATGTCATGGTGCAGTCAAAGAAGCTGATCACAGCTGATGCTACACGCCGGCTGGACGCACTGGAACAGCTGGATGATCTTGGCGCCGGCTTTGCCCTGGCCATGCACGACATGGAAATACGCGGCAGCGGTGAGCTACTCGGTGAATCACAAAGCGGTGTGATCGATGAAGTTGGCTTTAATATGTACACAGACTTACTAAATCGGGCAATACGTTCACTTAAGGCAGGTAAAGACATCTCAGCTGAAGATATAGAAAACGATTCCTCATCCGCCGTTGAGATAGATCTGCAAATTCCCGCCCGCCTGCCCGAAGATTACCTGCCGGATGTGCATACCCGCTTAATTATGTACAAACGTATCGCCAATGCCAAAAATAGCGAAGAACTCTATGAACTACAGATAGAAATGATAGACCGCTTTGGCCTGCTGCCCGATGAGGCCAGGGCCCTGATCAACCTCACAGAACTACGAATTGAAGCCATGACACTCGGTATAACCGAAATACGCATCGGGGAAGCAGGGGGAAAACTGAGGTTTTCAGACAGGCCCAACATTGAACCGATGGCACTGATCCAGCTGCTGCAATCCAGAAAAGGCCGCTACCATATGGAAGGCCCTCAAATTCTCCACATCACAACCGACCTGCCCTCCGAAGAGCAACGGCTGCAAGCGGTGAAAGAACTGATGAATGAGTTGGGGCAAGGGCAAACAAAAGACTGAGGATTACGTGTTACGTGTTACGTGTTACGTGTTACGTAAATCATAATACGTAATACTTAAAACGAAAGGCTTTCATTATTCTTCGTCTGGAAATAGAGCCGTATCATAACCAAACTCACGTATGTCCCGAATACGCATTGGATACAATACGCCATCAAGGTGGTCGCATTCGTGCTGCGCGACTCTGGCATGAAAGCCGCTGACTTCCCGGCTGAATTTTTCACCCTTTTCATTATACCCACTGTAGCGAATACGCGAGGGACGGCTCACCACGCCGCGCATACCCGGAATGCTCAAACATCCTTCCCAGGCGGCCTCTGTTTCATCATCTAATACTTCAATTTCAGGGTTTATCAGTATTGTGCGCGGAACGGTTTCTGCATCCGGATAGCGCGGGTTGGATTCTACCGAGAAAATAACCAGCCGTTGCAGCACCCCAATTTGTGGTGCAGCAAGGCCCGCACCATCACTGTCTGCCATGGTGTCAAACATATCTTTAATCAACACTTGCAACTCGTCAGAAGTAAAATCTGTGATTTCTTCTGATCGCTGATACAGCAGAGGGTTACCCATCTGTAATATTTCACGTACCGCCATATTTTTTGCCTATATAATCTGTTGAGAGCTTTAGACCAAATATAATACCCGTTATTATTAGCACATTACACTGATCAGGCAATACATAATATATTATGAGAATTTCTACACGTTTACTTTCTAGTCTGCTGATAGCAGTCCCCCTCATTTCATTATCTACCCCGGCCCAGGCCGCCCGCAGCTACCTTGTCGAACTCGTGGTATTCAGCACGCAGGGCCGCGGAGCAGATGAGAAGTGGACAGCAGCCAACCCTCCATTGAATTCAAGAAAGCTGGCGCGGGCAAAGCTGCCAGCTCAAATCATGAAGCAATATAAAAAAGAACCCGTTGAAATAAAGGAAAGTGATTTTTCTTCCTACGTAAGCCGCATTAGAAAAAACCCCCGAAGGAATATAATACTTGCGACACGCTGGGTACAAACTGTTCTTCCCCCTGCCAATACCACAATTGCCCGCATAACAAACAGAAAGGATATTACCTATGGCATGAAGGCAGGGAACTCAGCCATAAAACCTGGCATTATTAATGATGCCCAAACATCCAGCTCACAACCTGTTCTTGATGGTTTTATAAATTTTTATATAGCCGGACAATACACGCTGGAAGCCGATATTCGCTACACACCTGCCTACCGCCCTTCCATACTTGACGAAGAACCTGCAGCTGGCCCTGTGAGTTACCGTATATATGAAAAACGTAGAATAAAGAGCGGTGAACTGAATTACTATGATCACCCGAAGATAGGAATGGTGCTGAGAGTCACGCCGGTGAAAACACCGGTTGAACAATAAGACCCGAGACTAAGGACCAAAGACAAAGGAAGTTCAAAATCGATCTTCTGTCAATGTTTGGCCCTTAGTCCTTAGTCCTTAGTCCTTAGTCCCGGATTTACAGCCTGGGAATTACCAGCTCTAGCAACGCCCGGGTTTTATCCATACCCTGCTGTAACTTAATCATAATCTCTTCGACACTGATTTCTGATCCCGAGCGACCTGCCGCCGGATTGGAAACCACAGCAATCATCGCATAGTCCAGATCAAGTTCTCTCGCCAGTACTGCTTCC
>JAYEGM010000260.1:0-6629 GCA_034659075.1 Pseudomonadota bacterium | reverse complement strand
AAATGATAAAAGCTACCCTTCTGGATGGATGCCATATCACAGATTTCCTTAATGCCAACATCAGCATAGCTGCGATTATGGAAGCGCGACTTGGCGGCTTCTATGATGCGTTCACGGGTGTCGTTGATTGTACTCATGCGCAGAGTATATTTGACCGGTCGGTCTATTGCAAGGAATTTGAATCGACTGAAGGCTGAAGACCGAAGGTAAAGACAAAAACAGTCACCTTTAGCCTTTAGCCTTTAGCCTGGGGTTTAACCCCAACACATCCTGCATGGTATAAAGCCCGGCAGGCTGTTGTGCCAGCCATTTTGCTGCTCGCACTGCGCCATTGGCGAATGTGGCTCGACTTGATGCCTTGTGGGTAATTTCTATGCGCTCGCCTTCAGAGGCAAACATCACCGTGTGCTCGCCTACGATATCCCCTGCCCTGATGGTTGAAAAACCGATGGTAGTGCGGTCTCTTTCTCCGGTATGCCCTTCTCTGCCATATACAGCGCATTCTTTGAGGTCCCTCCCCAGTGCATCAGCAATGACTTCTCCCATGCCCAGCGCGGTACCCGATGGGGCATCCACTTTATGCCTGTGGTGGGCTTCTATAATTTCAATATCGACAGAATCACCCAGCACCTTGGCGGCTGTCGCCAGTAATTTAAAACATAAATTTACACCCACACTCATATTTGGAGCGAAAACGACGGGGATCTGCCTGGCTGCGGCAGCAATTTTTTCCTTTTCTTCTGCCGAGAAACCAGTCGTACCTATAACCATTGCCTTGTTATATTTCAGACAATGATCCAGGTGATTCATCGCCGGTTCCGGTCGGGTGAAATCAATCAATACATCGAAGTTTTCCGGGGCTGGGCTTGTTTCAATCAATATACCTGTCGCATCGATACCAGCGACCTCACCACTATCACGTCCAATTGCAGGACTGTCCGGGTGTTCGGATGCGGCACCGGTTTTAACTCCGGTAGTAGACTCACAGGTTCTGATAAGTTCCTGTCCCATACGACCGGCTGCTCCGGGTATTGCCATTTTCACCATTTCACTGTTTTCCATTTTGTAGCAAGCCCAGATATTTCACAGGAATGCCGTTATTGGGGAGATAATGTACATCACTAATATACAATAACAAGCTCACGTATCCTTGTGCTCATCCTTTTTCTCTTCTGAGAACTGTTTCAGTGATGCGTGTACCTGTGCATTAAAACTGCCTGCGGGAAATTCATGATCATCATCTTCTGTCCCTGCCGGCATGCCGCTAAACAGTTCAATTAGCTCATCAAGTGTGGATACAGCATAAATAGTAAACCAGCCATCGGCAACTGCCTGTACAACATCATCGTCCAGCATCAGGTCTCTCAAATTACTTGCCGGTATAACCACACCGGCTGCGGGAACATCACCATGCAACTGAATAAGCCGAAAGTAACCTTCAATTTTGCTATTGATATCACCGACACAGAGTATCTGTCCGCGTTGATCTATTGAGCCTGTAATAGCGAGTTCCTGCCTTATTGGGATCTCGGTAACGGCTGACAAAATACACAACATTTCAGCTGCTGAGGCGCTGTCACCGTCGACATCCGAGTATGATTGCTCAAACACCAGTGTTGCAATAAGGGATAATGGAATATGGCGACTATAGCGTGCTGCCAGCAGGCTGGTCAGTATCATTACTCCCTTACTGTGGATAGAACCGCCAAGATTCACCTCACGTTCTATATCCACCACAGCACCTTCGCCTGCACGCACTGTTGCGGTAATTCGAGAGGGTTCCAGGTAGGACTGTCTACCCGTACCAACGATGGTAAGTCCGTTAATCTGACCCACGACCCTGCCTGTTAATTCAACCCGGGTCTCACCATTGATAATTGCCTGCAGTGCATCGCGGCGATCAGCCATCACCCTTTCTTTGTCCAGTGTTACCATACTTTCAATCAGCTGTCGGGTAATTATTTCATCGCCTGCCTGCCTTGCCTGCATACTCGCCTCACGCAAATACTTCGACAGCACTGCCCGATTTAATGTCAGTCTGTGCTGACAATCTGTAAAACGTGCTGATACATCAACCATGGCTGCCATCGCCGGTGGATCGAGAGGCAGGCACTTATATTTTTGTAGCTGGCTGGAGATCAGTCTGGCTGAGGTAATACTATTTTCATCAATACGCTCCATCTCTGATTCAAATTCAGCCACAACAGAGAACACATTCTCAATCTCGGGGTCGACATCATAGAGTGCATCCAGGACTGAGTTATCGCACAGCAGTATCACCCTGCTGGTTAAGCGAATTGTACCGTTCAGGTTTATAGTGCTCCCGCCCTGCCCGTCCTGTGCAGAGGGAATTATACTCAGTGGAATCATCCCTGTTTTCAGTATTTCACGCAGCAACTGCCAGTTAGCCCTGTTATCCAGCAGTCGGCGGCCATCAATGATCAGAAAACCTGCACTCGTCTGCATTAATGATCCGCTATTAATTCTCACTCGACCACTTTGCCGCTCTACAGATACTGTGCCCAGCAAAGAAGAGGCATCCGGAAAAGATTCCATTAAGCAGACCGCCTTCTGTTGCCGCCCCGCATGCAGCAGGATCGGTAGCATGGCCTGCAATTCACGCGTTTCGGCATTACTTATATCGATTTCAGGCTGCGCTTCAGCCAGCACGGATGAAGTTACATCGTCCAGCCATTGCAAATAGCCTGACAGCCGAGGACGTCCTGCATACTTTTCCAAAAGGGTTTTCAGCTCTAATCTACGGGATTCCGATTTGCCCCTGGTTGTTGCTTTAATAATATTTCGACAGGCCTTTATAAAAAAATGTCCACCACCCGGTTGAATTTGTATTTCTTCAAATGCTGCATCCTGGCCAGGTACCGGCAGCAACACACGGTCGACGCTTGCAGAATTCGGCGATTCGAGTTCTTTTACTACAGCATAGATGCATTCTAGTCGGGCAGACCCTTCCTTACCCAATGCAATAACATGGTAGCCCAGCCCTGGAATAGACAATGCACTGCGCAATACCGAGACGGCACGATCCTGTCCGGCATACGCATCGGCAGGCGTCAGTTCATTACTGGTTTTAAAATCAAACAGGTCCTCGTCCGTAAGCTTACGCAGTTTCCCGGGCTTAAGTTTTTTGATTGTCATAATCGCTAAGCTCTCTCCAGAAATGCTGACACTTCAGCAAAATCACGGGTGCGTTTCATGGCAGGCAGACTTCGAGTGAAAATTTTACCGTAGGATTTACTAACCAGCCGGCTATCACAAAGGATAAACACACCCTGATCATCCACTGATCGTATCAAACGACCAGCGCCCTGCCGCAACGCCACCACTGCCTGCGGTAATTGCAATGTCATAAAGGGGTTCAGGCCAGCACTCCTTACCGCTTTGCTGCGGGCCTGCAGTACAGGGTCATCCGGTGCAGCAAAGGGAAATTTATCAATCATCACCACTGTCAGGGCATCACCCTTAACATCCACGCCCTCCCAGAAACTGCCGGTGCCTAGCAGCACTGCATCACCGGCATTACGAAAACGTTCCAGTAACTCATGCCTGGGCGCCTCACCCTGCACCAGTAATGGATAGTCACATTGGCCTTCGAGTATGCTCGCCGCCTCATTCAGAGCACGATAGCTGGTGAACAGCATAAACACCCTGCCTCGGGATATTTTTATCAGCTTCTCAGCAAGTTCAACCACGCTCGCTGTGTGATCAGAATCACCAGGCTCAGGTAAACCTTCAGGGAGATAAAATAAAGCCTGCTCAGCATAATTGAAGGGGCCGGGCCAGATGCCTGTGCTCGCAGCTTCAAGTCCGAGCTGCTGCTGGTAATAGCTAAAACTTCCGGAAACTGCCAGTGTGGCAGAGGTGAAGATCACCGACCTGTCCTGTTCGCATACCAGTTCTCTGAACTTGTCTGCAATACTCAGCGGCGTACTGTGAAATCGAAATCCGGTTTTGCTGGTCTCATACCAGCGAATTGATTCATCATTGCTCGCTGTACCCATGCTGGCCAGCCTGTCAACCAGCACTTGCGCGCGCTCATAGCAGTTTTCCAGCTGGTCTCCAGCTGCCGCCGCTGATTTCAACAGTTCCAGCATCTGCTGCAGGCCCTGCTTTAAGGATTCAAGAGCGGTTGTGAAACCGGAGACGGCTTCAAGTTGCAACCAGCTGCCTTTGCTTACCGATGTACCCATCGCAAGCCGACATTCTTTGGCCTGCTTTTCCAACTCTTTGACGCGCTGTTCAAACCCCGCTATACCGCTTTTTTCAGTAATCTCTGCCAGTTGTGCATCACGACAAACATCCAGTATCTGCCGCTGGCTGACGCCGGTGCTGAAATACATACTGGCAGTATCCGGTAGCTGATGGGCTTCATCAAATATCACCACATCGACTTTTGGCAGCAGCTGGCCAAAACCTTCTTCCTTTAGTGCCACATCAGCAAGAAACAGATGGTGATTGACCACAACAATATCGGCCTCCATAGCATCCTTACGCGCCGTATTGACAAAGCAGTCATCGTAATGTGAGCATTTCGTGCCGATACAATTGTCCACAGTAGAGGTGACGTCAGACCAGACCCTGGACTGCTCGGGTACACCACTCACTTCAGCGACATCACCATGTAATGTCGTCAGCGACCACTTGCTGATTAATGCGAGATCTACATTTGGATAAGGACGATATCCGGACTGGTCCAGTTCAGCCTGTTCCAGCCGCAGGCGGCAGAGATAGTTGGAACGGCCTTTTAATAAGGCCATGCTGGCGGGCACTTCCAGCGCCCGCCGAACCAGGGGTAAATCCTGTTTATACAACTGGTCCTGAAGATGCCTTGTACCGGTCGATACCAGTACTTTTTTACCGGACAACAGGGCGGGCACCAGATAGGCCAGAGTTTTCCCTGTTCCTGTGCCGGATTCAGCAATCAGAATTTCTTTATCAGCCATGGCCTGCTCGATACGAGCCGCCATTTCCTGCTGCGATTCACGAACACGATAGTTATCCAGCAGATGAGTGAAGGGTCCGTCTGTGCCGAGCAGAGAGGATGCGTCAGTGAGTATGGTCAATTAGTTATTCTTCCCGCATACATTCACCAAGGGCCGCTTCCCAGTCAGGCAAGCGTATGCCAAATGTATCGAAAAGTTTTTTATTTGAGAGTACCGTATAAGCGGGTCGTTTTGCCGGCGTAGGATAATCCGCAGAGGGAATATCCAGTACGCGAGTATCGGAAAATGCTGATGCGGCAATGATTGCCCTGGCAAATCCGCACCAGCTGGTTTCGCCGCTGCAGGTCATGTGATAAACCCCGTTTACCGCTTGAAAGCCGTTGTTAAGCATGAAGTATTGCACCAGCTTCAGGGTGGCATCGGTAAGTGCGCGCGTGGTAGTCGGTGCACCTATCTGGTCACCGACAACCTTTAACTCATCCCTCTCTTCTGCCAGCCGCAGCATGGTGCGAAGAAAGTTTTGCCCATGCATAGAGTAGACCCAGCTGGTACGTAAAATCAGTGAATTTTTACAGTACGCCTGCACTTTATTCTCACCGTCCAGCTTGGTTGAACCGTATACCGATTCAGGATGTGGCTTGTCATCTTCAGAATAGGGTTCTGTAGCCGACCCGTCAAAGACGTAATCCGTAGAATAATGAATCATTCCGGCATGCAGAGCCGTTGCCGCTTTGGCCATTACTGAAGGAGCCTCAGCATTTACTTTCGCCGCCAGTTCCACTTCTGATTCTGCCTTATCGACCGCTGTGTAGGCCGCAGCATTTATGATCAGGTTCGGTTTCTCATCATTTATTACCTGGTGAATGCGATCAAGATGGGAAAGATCCAGATCATCGATGCCATAACCTGATAACTGCTCAACCCCGGCAGCATCCGCCAGAGATTCATTCAAATGAGTACCTAGCTGGCCATCACGCCCAAACAGTAGAATCTTCATAGCTATACTCAATCCTTCGCCAGGACTATATCTTTCAACAAAGGCGCATGACGGTCTTTTTCTGATACCAGCGGCTCACTGATCGGCCAGTCGATGCCAATATCGGGATCATCCCATCGTATTCCAGCATCTTCTGCTGGTGCATATAGCGCTGTGCATTTATAGGTCACATCAACAGTGTCACTGAGCACGCAAAACCCATGCGCATAACCGGGTGGAATATAGAGTTGATGCTTGTTCTCTTCACTCAACACCACGCCATACCACTGACCAAAGGTCGGGGACTCAGGACGAATATCAACGGCTACATCAAAAATCTCACCGGTTACCACTCGTACCAGTTTGCCCTGCCATGTTGGATACTGATAGTGCAGACCACGCAATACCCCGCGACTGGAGCGTGAGTGGTTGTCCTGTACGAAATTTAGCGGCAGGCCATTTTCTTCAAAAGTGGCTGAATTAAAAGTCTCGAGAAAAAATCCTCGGTCGTCTTCAAAGACGCGCGGGACAATTAACCGTACACCCTTTAGATGGGTATCGTGGACTTCCAATAGACTCTCCTTTTTATCTTCACATGTTCTTGCTGAATATTACCAGGGGTCAGCCATCCCCCTTTTTTGAACTGAAGTATACCAGCCCACCCCGCCAATGCACGAATCACGGGGAAACTA
>JAYEGM010000259.1:0-6659 GCA_034659075.1 Pseudomonadota bacterium | reverse complement strand
CGGTTAGTGGATATAGATTTCTTGTTTCTGCCGGACAGGAGAAGGAACAAACCAGAAAAGACCTGCTGCAAGCTGCAATCGACTACGCTAAAAAAGAAGCCTGTTCTTCACTACATTGGCTGTTTCCGACCCACCATGAATGCGAACTTTTGCAACAGCAGGGATTATTAATCCGTCACGACGTGCAATTTCACTGGAAAAATCATGGCTACGTGAATTTCAGGGAGTTTCTGGCAACAATGAATTCACGAAAACGCAAAAAGATAAGCCGAGAGCGGCGAAGAGTCTGCGAAATGGAAGTTGAGTTCAAAATCGTTACGGGTGCAGCGCTGTCCGTCGGCAATATGGAAGAAATGTATGATTTTTATCTTTCAACGGTCATGCTGCACGGATCACAGCCTTATCTCAGCAAGAGCTTCTTCCTGCTGCTGGGTAAACGTCTGGCTGAAAGCATCGTTTTAATTGAAGCGCATTACCAGGGAGAAGCAATTGCTGCAGCCTTGAATATTCGTCATGGCACAGTGTTATATGGGCGTTACTGGGGCTGCAAAAAGGAATTTCACAGCCTGCATTTTGAAACCTGCTATTACCAGGCTATCGATTACTGTATTAAAAATAAGCTGTCATCTTTCGAGGGCGGCGCCCAGGGCGAACATAAGCTCAGCCGGGGCTTCCTGCCGGTGATCACCTGTTCTGCACACTGGATGGCTAACCAGAGACTGGGATCTGCCGTTGATGATTTTCTTATTCGTGAAAAAGCACATGTTGCTCATTATCAACAAATATTGAATGATCACAGCCCTTTTCGAACTAGCAACAAAAACGACTGAGCTGTTGTTATACTGTCAAATATGCAATTAATTACCGCCGATACGCCTGAAACTCAGTTTCCTTCGCCAAATTCCGCATCAGAGGAAGGGCTGGTTGCCGTCGGTGGGGAAATTACGACTAAGCGGGTATTAAGTGCCTACCGGCAGGGGATATTCCCCTGGTATAGCGAAGATCAACCGGTATTGTGGTGGTCACCCGAGCCACGTGCTGTTCTTTACCCTGATCAGATAAAAATTTCACGCAGTCTTAAAAAAACACTGCGTCAGGGTAATTTTCGTTTTTCAGCCGATACGGCATTCAGTGAAGTGATCAAAGCCTGTGCCGGACCGCGCAAAGCATCACCAACAGGCGGTACATGGATCACAGCGGAGATGATGGATACCTATAACAGGCTTCACCAGCTGGGGTACGGGCACTCGATCGAAGTCTGGGATGAAGAAAAACTTGTTGGTGGCTTATACGGCCTGTCGCTGGGCGCCGCCTTTTTTGGTGAGTCCATGTTCAGCCACCAGCCGGATGCTTCAAAACTTGCCCTGGTTTACCTGGCAAAATTCTCTAAATCCAGCGGCATAAACTTTATCGACTGCCAACTGCCTAGCGCCCACCTTTCAAGCATGGGAGCCGTCAATATTAGTCGAAAAGAATATCTGGAGATTCTCGACACCGCGCTGAAACACCAGGATCACACAAAGCAGTGGCTGCTTGAGAGCTGACTGACAGAATCATATGTCCGTATCTGATCTCAACTTTTTCCTTTCTACCAAACACGAATGCAGCTATCTGCCAGATCGTGAGGCCGCATCACTGGTGGCAGACCCTACGGTAAAACTGAACACTGCCAACTATTCAGAATTAATTCAGCTCGGTTTCCGGCGCAGTGGCGGTATGGCATACAGACCTCACTGCGGGACCTGCCAGGCCTGTATTGCAATCCGCATCCCGGTTAGCCAGTTTCATCCTTCCCGTGGGCAAAAACGTATATGGAAAAAAAATAACGATCTGGAGTTCACCAGCCTGCCCTTAGCCTTCCACGAAGAACACTATCAATTGTATCAACAATACCAGTCCACCAGGCATCGCGGCGGCAGCATGGATATTGATGATCGCGAGAAATACACAAGTTTCTTTGCCGCTAACGGCCTGGAAACCCGCCTGCTTGAATTTCGAAATGCCGGAAAGCTGCTTTGTGTGGCGGTCATCGACTGGCTGCCGGCAGGCCTGTCTTCCATGTACACCTTTTTTGACCCGGAACAGAAAAACCGGGGACTGGGTGTCTACGCCATACTCTGGCAAATCATGAAAGCACAGGAAATCGGCCTGCCGCACGTCTACCTGGGCTACTGGATAAAAGACTGCGATAAAATGTCCTACAAAACCCGATACCGCCCGTACCAACTGTTTCTGCATCAACAATGGCAACAGAGCATAGACTAAGGATTAAGGAAGTCTACAGTAGTTTTCTTTCGTCTTTCGTCCTGGACCCTGAAGCCTGGAACAGAAGACTAAAACACCCTGTTTTCACGTCCTCTGCAGAAAAAATGCTTTTCAAATGACTAATATCGCTTTTAAATGCCAAATAATGGCCTAAAATCGGATATGAGCGTATTCAGACCTTTACCGCTGCCCGCTGTTGGTGCATCATACGCGCCCATATTTTCATTTATAGAGATTGTGTTGCTTTGGCAAAAGAAGAATCCATTGAAATGGAAGGGACTATCATTGATACCCTTCCCAATACTACCTTCAAGGTAGAACTTGAAAACGGCCACGTTGTGACTGCCCACATATCAGGAAAGATGCGTAAACATTATATTCGTATCCTGACCGGCGATAAGGTTACTGTGCAGCTGACCCCTTACGACCTTAGCAAAGGACGTATTACCTACCGCGCTCGATAGTTTTTTCCTTCTTTTATGTGATTTCTCGAATTTAGATACATTTTTCGTTATTCCTGTGCGATAAATATGGATGAAATCATGAGATTGAATATAAAAAGCCTCCAAAAGGGCAACCCCGGCCATATACCTGTACAAAGAATACAGAGCTAATTCACACCGTACAGAACACCAGCCTTAGCCCGGCCTACCCCCTAAACTCTGGAAAAAATTCGCATTTTGGGATAGTATTACGCGTTCTGCAAGTTGCCTTAACCCAGGCCGCACTCTTAAGCAGATGGGTTGCAACTCATTGCTAACCAGATTTTCAACAACATCAGTAACAGGGACCTACCATGTCAAAAAAACATCCAGTCGTTGCCATTACCGGCTCTTCAGGCGCCGGCACTACAACTGTCAAAGATGCCTGCGAACATATCTTTTTCCGCCAGCAGATCACCCCCCTGGTAGTAGAAGGTGACAGTTTCCACAGCCTCGATCGTGCTACATTCAAGACCGCTGTAGCGAAGCATGATGCAGCAGGGAATAACTCATTCAGCCATTTCGGGCCGGAAGCCAACCATTTCGACAAAATCGCTGAAACCTTCCAGTCATATGGTGAAACAGGCAGCTGTAAGCGCCGTTATTACATCCATAGCGATGAAGAGGCGCTGTTCCACAATGAAAGACTGGGTGGAACGACTTATACCGCGGGTGAGTTTACGCCGTGGGAAGATATGTCAGAAAACACTGATCTGCTATTTTATGAAGGTCTGCACGGTGGCGCAAAAGACGGCGACATAGATGTCTCAAAATTTGTGGATCTGCTCATAGGTGTTGTTCCAGTTGTAAACCTGGAATGGATTCAGAAGATTTTCCGTGATAACGCTCAGCGTGGCTATTCAGCTGATGTCATCGTCGACACTATCTTGCGTCGTATGCCTGATTATGTGAATTACATCACACCACAATTTTCTCGTACAGATATCAATCTTCAACGTGTTCCAACGGTGGATACATCAAACCCCTTCATTGCCAGAGACATTCCTTCCCCGGATGAAAGCTTTGTAATTATCCGCTTCAAGGATCCGGCGAAATTCAACATTGATTTCCCTTATCTGCTTAACATGGTTCCGTCCTCCTTCATGTCACGGCGAAATACCATAGTCGTACCGGGCGGCAAGATGGGCTATGCCATGGAACTAATACTGGCGCCGATTATCCAGGAGATGATTGCCAATAAAGCTTAGTGCCATGCTTTAAACACAAAAAAAAGCCGGATCTAAATGATCCGGCTTTTTTTTAGCCTGATTTTATCTAAACAAAACCGGCGGCATTTACTTCATCACATTACTTAATTTTTGCTTCTTTGTAATCCACATGCTTACGCACTACCGGATCAAACTTCTTCATCACCAGCTTTTCAGTCATGGTGCGCTTGTTTTTGGTAGTAGTGTAGAAATGGCCGGTGCCGGCACTGGATACAAGTTTGATTTTTTCACGCATGATTTATCTCCTTATACCTTTTCGCCACGAGCACGCATTTCTGTCAGCACAGTGTCGATTCCTTTCTTATCAAGGATACGCAGGCCTTTACTGGAAACGCGGAGCCTTACCCAGCGGTTCTCACTCTCTACCCAGAAACGGCGATAGTGCAGATTAGGCAGAAAACTGCGACGTGTTTTATTGTGGGCATGGGAAACATTATTCCCACGTACTGTGTGTTTACCTGTAATTTGGCATACTCTGGCCATTGCTAAAATCCTTACGTGCTTCGTGTTCAGATAGAAATGTTTTTGCAAACAAACCGACATCTGCCGGAAAGGCGCGAATTTATACCAGATTTCTGCCCATTTGAACAGTATTAATCGATGAAATAGCCGAAATACTCATTAAAATAAACTAATCACATCAAGCCCCGCTCTGAAAATGAAATCGGCAGACCATCACCGACAATAAAATGATCCAGCACACGAACATCCACCAGTCCCAGAGCATCCTTCAGGCGAGATGTCAGGGAAATATCTGCCTGACTGGGCTCTGCTATGCCAGACGGGTGATTATGCGCCAGGATGACCGCTGCGGCATTGTGATGGATGGCTTTCCGCACGATCTCGCGAGGGTGCACCGAGGCACCGTCTATGGTGCCGTTGAAACATTCTTCGAAACAAATCAAACGATGACGGTTATCCAGGAACAATACACAGAATACTTCAGCCTGCCGGTCACGCAAACTTGCCTGTAGATAATCCCGCACATGCTCGGGACTGGTAAAACACTCCCGTTCGACCAGGTGCTCGGCATAGTGCCTGCGCGCGATCTCCAGCACCGCCTGGCACTGGACATAGGTCGCCATGCCCAGCCCCTTACCCTGACAGAAGCTTTTCTTATCTGCCGTAAGTAGTGCCCTCAACCCGCCAAATTCTTTCAATAAACTCCTTGCCAGATCTACCGCACTCAGCCCGATAGTGCCTGTACGCAGCAAAATCGCCAGCAATTCAGAATCACTCAGCGACTGAGCCCCCTTGTGCAGCAGTTTTTCACGCGGGCGCTCATTTTCAGGCCAGTTTTTAATAGACATCCTTGTCTCCTTTGCTCTTGGTTTTGAAAATCAACAGCATTTAACCGCAAAGGAGGCAGAGAAGGCAAAGAAAGATACTTATTTAATCAATAATTTGGTTTCATTCGCCTTTCGCCTTTCCTTGAAACTTGAAACTTGAAACTTGAAACTTCTACAATATTTAAGCCTTCATCTGCGCTAAAATGCCGCCATGAAAGAGCTGGCAGGCAAAAAAATACTTCTCGGCATCACCGGTGGCATTGCGGCCTATAAAAGTGCTGTATTGTGCCGTGATCTGATGCGGCTGGGCGCCGAGGTGCGTGTTGTCATGACGGAAGCAGCGACGCATTTTATCACGCCGCTTACCCTGCAGGCATTAAGCGGCCATCCTGTTTATAGCGACCTGTTTGCTGCTGAGGCAGAGCATGGCATGGGACATATAGAGCTGGCGCGCTGGGCTGACAGGATCCTGGTTGCACCCGCGAGTGCTCAAACCATAGCAAAGCTCGCACATGGCGAGGCAGATAACCTGTTGACCACGACTGTCCTGGCCAGTGACGCCCCCTTGCTGATTGCACCGGCAATGAATAAGATCATGTGGCGGGATGCTGCTACTCAGGGAAATATAGAATTATTGCAGGAACGCGGGCTAACAATGCTCGGACCGGCTAGCGGAAACCAGGCCTGTGGCGAAGAAGGCCCGGGCCGCATGCTGGAACCGTCAGAAATTGTCGAACATTTGTGTCTGCAGCTGCAACCGGGATTACTTGCCGGTAAGAACATCGTCATCACTGCCGGGCCCACCTGGGAAGCCATTGATCCAGTGCGCGGGCTGACTAATCGCAGCTCCGGCAAGATGGGTTATGCTCTGGCGAGTGCGCTGCTTGATGCAGGTGCAAGCGTTATATTGATTTCAGGGCCCGTTCATTTAGCAACGCCGCCAGGTGCATACCGCATCAATATCACCAGTGCGCAGGAAATGGCTGATACTGTGATGGCTAACATCTCCGGTTGTGACATTTTTGTCGCTGTCGCCGCTGTTGCTGATTACCGGCCGGTAAATAGTGCAAAACAGAAAATAAAGAAGGATACAGAAACACTCAGCCTTGAGCTGGTACGAAACCCGGACATCCTCAGCCTGGTCGCTGCACTGGAAAAGGCACCCTTTACCGTCGGTTTCGCTGCAGAAACCGAGAACCTTACCGAATACGCCGAACAGAAATTAACCGCTAAAAAAATAGATTTAATTGCAGCAAACCCTGTCAGCGGCGACAATAGCGCCTTTGACTCAGAGTCGAATGAGCTGACACTGATTGACCGCAATGGTATCAGCCATCTCGGCCGCTGCAGCAAAGGTTTGCTGGCCCGAAAACTGACTAAGGAAATTGCCCAAC
>JAYEGM010000258.1:0-6735 GCA_034659075.1 Pseudomonadota bacterium | reverse complement strand
TCAGTAGGAGCACGGTAATGCACCACGGGTCTCTCATGATCGAGGAGCAGATTGTCATCTATAGAAAAGGACAGACCGCCGCCGCGGGGATGACCAATAATGTAGACCCGCTGGTTTTTATCCACCAATGGAAGTCGCCTGGCAATCGGATAGGGGGATTCGTGTACGACGGGTGGATTAAGGCTTAGGATTGTGCAGTCCAGTTCGGTCCGAGGAGAGCTGAAGAGGATCTTATCTACTTCAAACTCTTCGTTTGAATCTTTTGCCTCGAAACGAATTCGAACCTCATCTGCGGGCAGTGCGGCTGGTATGGAGCTTTGCTCTGCCATATCATCACTGACTACATGTGCGTTTGTAACCACCACCCATTCCTGTCCGAAGCCCTGGTGCAGGTCTACACCTCGGACGAGGAAACCGGAACCGTGACAATTACCTGAGCGATCACAGATTTGGGCTACTCCGGTGGCCCGATCCAGTCCCGTACGATACCATTGGAAGCACTTGTAGCGGTCCTTGCCGAGGATCTGTTCAAACTGCTTGTCCGCTTCCAGTACCGTAGCAGTGATAAGATTCTGGGTCGGGTTTTCGATCTCCACCTTGCCGCCTTCCTGGCGTAATAGCGCCGCACGCAGCAGGTGAAGGATCTGTGCATGCTCCTTATTGCCGTCATCCAGCTCCCAGACCTCCTCTAACTGGCGCAGGCTGCTAGCATATTCGAAAGCGTCGGCGTCTTTGTTTTCCTGTGTGTACTTGAGAATCCACTCAAAGGCTCGCGGATAATCTTTCAATGCCAGGCAAGCTTCTACTGCACTTGCGCAATCCCACGGGTCAACTTTCTTTTTTGACGAAATACATTTCAGTATGTCTTTTGCGATTACTCTGGCATCGGGCAAGCTCGTGGCCAAGGTTACCTTGTCGCGTTTCGCACGTTTAAGCAGGGCAACGGTATTGATTCCGTGCCAGATGTGATTCTTATTTTCCTCATACACACTGGCATAAAATGAGACCGCATTCTCCAGATGTTGACGGAGCATAGCGCCCGGGCGTTTATCTGCGGCAGCGTCCAGGTACATCTGCTTCTGTGCGCGGCCCATGAGGCCCCGGGCTTCAGCTAATTCGGCATCATTGTTTTCATCCAGGCAGTCCTGTTCCAGAACCTGGAGCACATCTAGACCCGCAGTGAGCTGCCCCAAGTCTAGCAGGGACTGCGCGTATTGCCTTCGGATACTCGGTTCGTCCTGCCCCGTCTGAATCAGTACATCGGCGACTTTGTTGATCAGATCGAAATACCGCTTGCGGCGAAGAGTAGCAAGAATGGCTTTTGACTCAACTAAGGGATACGGCTTCGCGCGTGTACGCAGATGAGTAACCAGCTTGCCACACAACTCATCAGCGCGTTGCCAGTCGAAAATCCCGGCCGCTATTTCCAACTCCTTTACAAAGCCTTTTGGATACGTGGCAATATTCTCCCGTATCTGTTCAACAAGTCTACCGGATGCACTCTCGACCTCTCCGGCGTTATAAGCTCTGGCGGCAGCACCTATCTCGTCGAGGAAATCCTTTATTTTTCTGGCCATCGCCACTCCAAAATTACAGCTCGAGCAGTGTCTTCAGATGATTGCATAGTGCCTGCTGCCCGTAATACTTGTAGCTACTATGGCGCCATTTGCCGGTGTTATGCACCCTCTGATCGAGCACCACTTTATTCCCACCCTTCTGGTAATCATTGGCGATACGGGCGTCGAAGGCTACTGGGTCAAGGCGGTCATAGACGTTGACCCAGTCACCAGCGACCTTATCCGACGGGAAAGCGTCTCGCTTTTCGTAATCCGGATTGAAATTGTCGTACACTTCGCTGATGCCGAGCGGGCTACCCACGGTCATATAGGCACTGATCGGCGGGCAGTCGGGAACATTTTTAAGGCAATCGTAGGCGATCACAGTGCCCATACTATGACTGACTACGACGTGCGGCCCTTCCTTGTCCACAGTGTCTTCCTTTAACTGGTCCACGAAAAGCTTACGGATATGATCCTGCACCTGGTATTCCTCGCCAGCACGCGGGGAGTATTTGGTGTTGAACAGGTAGTGATGCACATCCTTCAGCAGGGCTTTCATAACCCGACGCTTGATGAACCATGGCAGAGGAATAGCTTCGAACTTGAGAGCCTCCAGTTCGTCTTCATTCCCCTCGAAAGCAGGTGGTGTAAAATCATCACCCTCCGGGGATTTCCTGTCGAATCCGAGTTTCTCGTGAAATGACTCTACGAAGGCCTTTTCATCAGCGGGTAAGTCCTTGATCCACGCCAAGTCCTCGTCAGCTTCCGCTGTACCCAGCCCCTCTTCCACACTTTCAAAATCGGCATCCGGGGCTTCCGGCTCGGCGTACATTACATCGGCCCAATAGACCATCGAGGTGGAGACGCCCTGCGTGGCGAGATTCAGACCTCCCTGTTCCAGGTAGGCTTCCCAGTTTTCAAGCAACTTTTCCCTGGGTGGCTTGTTGGCGATACCGTGTATAAATGTGATGTGCGGCATGTGCAGTTCTCCTCATTAGAAGATCGGCCAAGCTAGAGTGTTGAAGCTCAATATTCCCGAGCCTGAAATGTTCCTGACAGTGTCAAGTATTGACTGCAATATTAAGGATCTGGTCAGGTACGGTCAAGGGAGATTTGAATCGGCAGATTGGCATATACATGCGGCGACTATATTGTAAGTAACTATGTAGCGGGAGCTGATCAATACTCCACCACCGCAGCAGTCCATTCCCTACGCTCTGATGATTACGTTCAGCGTGAAATACCATCAACTCAACTTACGTGTAGCAGGCAGGCTAACAGCGGTCGTTCACACCCTCACAAACTAATGTCGTCTTTATGTCTACCCAAGCTGCATTATTGATACTTTGATATGTGCGTGCGTTCGTTGAAGGTACGAAAAGATTTGGCTAGTCCATTAGCGAAAGGAAAAGCTTCATTCTTTTCCTCTCTGGCGTGGTATTCCTCCCTATAAACTCTGACGCCTGTATTACAGTCATATCTTGAAAAAAAGGGTTCTCTCCACCATGCATAACCCTCCAGTCCTCTATCGATTTCCTCGACCAGGCTGAAAAACACCAGGTCCACATTCATTTCCTGACAAAGCTTTTTATTCACTTTGTTACGCTTTGCATCAAAGTATAAGGAACGCCTTTCGCCGGAATCCGGAAAATGGTGTATAAAAGAAATATCGGCCGACAGGGATGATTCGATAATTCCCGCCATTATATTTGAAATATTTCTCGAAAATGTTTTGACTTCTGCTTTTCTTGCCAAGCCTTCATCATCAGGCATACCGAAGACAGCAATTACTATTTTCATTGTTTTTCTAGCCTGCTGTGTCGTTGGCTCTGCCGTTTCTTTAGCAACTGGATCGGTTATTTTCGCGACAACAACCAACGGCTGTTCTTCTATTGTTTTCTGAACTTTTGCAGGAACGCTGGTTTTAGGTTTGGGTTGTTTGTCAGTCAATACACGATCTACTTTCGATTGCTCTTTTTCTTCCAGTTTTGCTATCGACTTTGTGCCTGAATCTTTGCTTTCCACATTCTTGACAGGGGCAGGAGGATTCACCTTTGCAGGTTTTGCTTGAGAAGCTACCTGCTGAGAAACGGTATTTTTTGCAAGCTCAACAATAACAGGAGTTGAATCGTGCACCTCGGGAGCGTTGACAGGTATTTGCGAATCAGATGCCGGTGCAGTTGTGTCCTGTACTATCTTTTGTTGATCAACTTCCTGATTATCCTCCTCTAAAACCAGTTTGTCAGTGGTTACATCCTGTATGGCCTGTTCATTCTCAATCGGGCTCTTGCCAGGACTTAAATGTGGAAGATACTTTAGCAGTAACAGCGCCATGGCCAGCACGAATACGGACACAGCCAGCCATTTTCCGAGAGAAACATGTTTTGTTGCAATATGTTTATTCGAATCCGTTTCGCCAATAGCTGGCAACGGGCTGTCTCGATGCGGATCCTCAGGTTTACCTGAGATTTCGTCTGCAGCTTGCTGCCTGTCAGTGTCTTCCACGGTTACTACCGGTTTGCCAATAATACCCCTGATGGCATGTAACATCTGTTGAAAACCCGGGTGGTCAGCTTCGCCTTTCCAATCTGATAATTGCGCTGCCTGGATTTGCCGGAAAACCAGCGGTAACGTGACCTCTTCGTGCAAAACCGGAATCAATATTCCCCGATTCATGGCATCGCCAGCTTCGGCACGTACCCATTGGGAAACGACGGACATTTTTGACCAAACAACAATCACGCAACTGGCTTCGCTCAAGGCCGCTTCAATGACTTCATCGAATGTTTTCCCAGGTGCTATCGTGCGATCCCACCACACAGAAAAGCCCTGCTGCTCGAGCGCATGCGACAGCTTCTCTGCAAATGGACGGTCGGGGCTAGCGTAGCTAATAAAAATATCTGACATCACAAGATTCCATTGCGCACTTTGTTCTAATTAAACCTGAATAACATCCCGCTTACAATTTACTGCAGTCAAAAACATCCTATTGAGAGTTTCCGCATCAAATCAGGGGATTTAACGCCATTAGTTATACTTAGTTCTTGTTCCGTTATTTCAGGAGTCAAGGAGGCTATTAATGTACGGCGGTTCTAAGAAACATTGGATTTTTGGCCTTAACATGGTCAAAGCGTACCCACTCATAGCCAGGTTTGGACTCACATATATTTTTATTTGCACGTTTTAATCTATAATTTTTTTGTAAGTCTGAATGAGCACAGAAAGCGGCGTCACCGTCAAAATTATTATCATAAAGAGTCAAGATGCCAACTCGTACCAGATAATAAAGGTTTCGGTTTGATATACGTCCTAACATACTGGAGCACTCATGTTTATTAATAAACTCTGATCCCCTGCTCTTCCATTTCCCACCAGATGTCTGATAACCAATAGAAACACTGATTCTGTCATATTTAGTCTCGTTACAGATCTCCCAACCACTGGAAATATTTGGTTGATCTCGCGGAGGCTGGTATCCGCAATCTGCTTTCTCATCACTACATACGGCGTGAGCGTTCATCCACCAAAAACAGCATGTTATAACAGCGACAAGACGCAATACTCTTTTCTTTGCAATATCCATGATTCTTACCTCGCGTAGAGTTAGTATCATTTTCGGCTTATATTTTATTTTAGGGTGGTTCCGACCCGAATACCTTGTACTCTGACACACATGCACAGACATCCTCAAATATATACGCAAAATGATCTTCTTTGAACTCGTTTACCATATCCTCAAGGTGGCTTCCTTTCCCAGCAATATCTTCCGACCACTTGAAACTGTCATAACCATCTTCAGTCAAGGGTGTATGCGATCTTAGCGTGGGATTTTTATTGATAACGGATATATCGCAAGAAACAGAACTTGTCAGCATTAGTTTCTCAGACATATCTGGCTGAAATTTTATCTTGTATGAATGCTTTTTGTTAACCTCATCAATCGGGACAACTGCAAAACTTGAATTAGGACCTATTGTCTTCCCCTCTCCTGTGGACTCGCGACATATAAATGCTACGTCCCACTTTTGCGGGCTGTAAAATTGACGTAGTTGCTCAAGGTCGAGCTTAATCTCAACATGATCAATCGATACTTTCCATTTAGTCACGGTTTTCTGACCAGGACCGGCCATGTAATATTGAAATGCGAAGGTGCCACCAATCAGGGCAGCAGCTACTATCAACGTTATGATCGAGACCACCCCGGTTTGAAGCCACTTCCGAACTTTGTTCCTCCATTGCGTACTTTTAATGCCCTCAACAAGGCGCAGAAAGTCTGGATTATCACCCGAACCATCCCAGGTGGACAGGTTGGAGCACTGAATTGAACCGAAAATTTCAGGCACCGACACATCATCAATAAGAACGTGAGTTAGCACATTGCGGATCTTCGCGATGGAGGCTTCGTGTTGAACCCATTCGGAGAGAATTGCTTGTTTCGACCACAAAACGATCACAGCGGTAGCGTTCAACAAGGCTTGGTCGATTTCCTGGGCCCACTTTTGTCCGGCTTGCAGTCGCTCATCCCACCAGACCTCGAAACCTGCTGCATTTAAATTCCGCTCTATAGCTGCAGCGGTTTCCCTGTCTTCATGTTCATAGCTAATAAACACATGTTTCGATCCCCTTCCCAACATGATGGTTATCCCTGTGTATCCCGATGTAATCGGATTCTGATTCAGGAATAAGTTGAGCTGCTATTCCTGTGCATGGCGAATTATAGATTATCGCCTTAATACCAACACTTAGCCAGTCACACAGTTCTTTCGAATATTTGCACCATACACGGTAGTCTACCGAGACTGTCATGCTTGCTCGATTTGAGCCAGCGGAGCAAGAGCCACGAACAAAATAATACGGTCTCCGTATCTAATCTGTCGGCGTTTGGTTGTACACTGATACACAGCAGGTTGATGTCGCATCACCGCAATCTCAAACTGCTGTGAACAGCCGTACTATGCGAATGGATTGGCTTCATTAGCTAAACCTGTCAGGTGTTTTTACACTCTTATGTAAGGCACAAAATTTATTTTCTGTAACTCATTGTTATTATTATTAACCTGGCCTATTAATACAGAGTGAATTAAGCAGCATAAGCAATCTTGTTATGCTCAAAATATTTCTTCACTCTTCCAGGTGTTTTCTGTAATTTCATCATATGTGATTTCACCTTTTTCTT
>JAYEGM010000257.1:0-1533 GCA_034659075.1 Pseudomonadota bacterium | reverse complement strand
ATACCTGGGATGGTGGGTGTATCGTTTTAGGGGCTGGGTGGGTTAGTCAGTTTCAAGTTTCAAGTTTCAAGTTTCAAGAAAACCCTGTTTTGATTTTGATTGCCTTTAGCCTTAGCCTTTAGCCTTTAACCTTTAACCTTTAGCCTTTAACCTTTATCTTTTACTTTCCCCTCGTTCAATTCAATCACATGATCCGCCTGCTGCACTGTGCTTTCCCGGTGGGCTATGAGAATGATTGTCAGGTTGCCGTGCAGTTGGCTGATGGCTTCCTGTATTTTGCGTTCATTTTCCATATCCAGTGCGCTGGTTGCCTCATCGAGGATTAGTACTTCGGGTTTTCTCAGGATGGCGCGGGCCAGGGCGATGCGCTGGCGTTCTCCACCCGACAGGCGCAGGCCACGTTCACCAACCAGGCTGTCAAGGCCATCGGGTAATTGCCGCACGAAGTCTGCCGCGGCCGCTGCTTCCAGTGCGGCCCATAAATCCTCTTCATCTTTATCCTGCCGACAGGCCCAGTTCAGATTGGAACGGATACTGCCGTCAAACAGATAGACCTCCTGTGGCACATAGGCGATATGTTCGCGCCATGCCGGCAGGGTCCCGGGCTCAAGTTCAGTCTCATCAACAAACAATTTCCCTTCATCAGGGGTCAGTATGCCCATCAGTATATCGGCCAGGGTACTTTTACCGGCTCCGGATGGGCCGCTGATGGCCGTTGTTTGTTTCGCCGGGATAGAGAGGTTTATATCGTCAAGCGCCGCCTGCTGTTTATCGGTGTAAAAGAAGCTGACCGACTGCAGTGATATTTTATGCTGCAGTGGGGGAACTGTTTTGTCGTTGCCGGGTTGTGCCTCAGCATGGCGGTTGAATTCATCGGCGGCCCGGACATATGTCTCATAGGCCGGCAGCATTCGCAGCATGTACTGCCAGTAGTTCTGTCCGCTGGACAGGGCCTGGTAGAGGCGGTTGGCGAGAATGATGAGCAGTATCAGACGGTCTGCGCCCATGCTGAAGACTGCCAGGGCAATGTAGACGAACAGACAGAGCAGGGCAACAGTCAGTATGCGCAGCCACATTTGTGCCGAAGCAGAAGATGCCAACAGGGCTTTTTGTTCGCCACGCAGGTCTCTGGTATTGGTGACGAATTCCTCGATATGGTTTTCTGTGCGGTTATAGCTTTTGGCCAGCTTCAATCCGGCAAAAAAATCCGCCATGGTGCGGTAGAGCGTCCTGCTTGCTGCGACGGCGCGCTGGCTGTGCCGGAACACGCGTTTATTTATCGGCATCACCAGCCCATAGAGCAGCAGTCCGGTTATCAACATCAGCACTGTCATGGTCGGGGATATCTGCGCAGAAACCAGCAGGTAGACAATTGCCTGGGAACCTACAACAAACAGCTGCAGCACACTGTAAGTGCCCTGACCAATATTCTCGACCACCTCATCAAGCAGGTGGACCGAGTCGGCGGAGTGATGGTGGCTGTGAAATTGCCAGCTTGCATGGCCGATGGTACGGTAAAGGCGATTTCTTAGA
>JAYEGM010000256.1:0-6993 GCA_034659075.1 Pseudomonadota bacterium | reverse complement strand
CAATGGGCCGATATATGACTGACTGCAGTAATCGCAGGTCTGCTCATACCAGGAATTTATCGTAACCAGGCGTGGCGCAAAGTATGCCCGCGACAGACTAAGTACCGGTTCACCCATAATATCCAGATAGGTCTTGTAGACATGGGTCAAAACACTGGCTGAACTGCGACCAGCATGCTCAAATCCCTGAAAAAGCTTCCACACTACGTTTGCGTGTAGCAGTCGTTGGTTGTTTTTCAGGTACCACGTATCGGTAAACGGCACCTGGCCGGCTGGTGACGGCATCCCGGTAAGAGGTAGATGTAGCTGTTTTACTACCTTCCTGCTCAATCCGGTCAATTGGCTGACCAGTGCCGTACGAGCCCCAAGTTGTACTAATTGGGCGGCATCAAGAACGTCTTTCGATTTATTAATGACATCAATATTGTCAGTGAATGATTTTTTGTTTTCCGTACGGGTAATGAGTGCGAGTAATGGATCAGGTTTATTCATGCACATGAGAATGAACCTGAATCGGACAGGAAAGTACGGCCAGGCTCGTACCCTGGAGTACAGATTCAACTTCACCGAGATTATTCTCAATCAATGCATTGAAAAGTCGATACCACCAAACTGCATCACCGCGTGCCACGAGAAGCGGCACCTTGACCTCTGTGATTTTGCTTAGGTACTCGCTGGGCACTTGTGCCAGAAGATTGGCAATTTCGGGAGATATTCCCAACAAAGATGCCGCCACTTCAGGTTCCTCGCGTGCGATATCGCGGACGTGAATTAAATATTGCAGGTTAATGCTGGAAAAATCGAGTTTCATGTGTACCTCTCCCTGTAGAATTACTTCCTTGCGTATGTTAGCTCCCGTCGAAGAAATTAATATGCTCGAAAGCTAACCCAAAATGGTCACCTTTCCTGCTTTATTCCTGGCAGGAAATGCTCTATGGCAAACAACAAAAACTTCCCACTGATTATGTGGATTAATTAATGTAGTGAAGGTCGTGTAGTTTGTGTAGAATTGTGAACAGTGCTTAATTATAATTCATTCATTAAGCAAATTACCAATTAGCAGGCCTGAACACACTATCGGAGTACCAGATAATATGGCTCGACGCAGTGATCACAGCCATGATGAGATCCGAGATATGATTTTAAATGCTGCTGAAACTATCGTTATGGAACATGGCCTGAAAGGGCTTAGTACGCGAAAAGTAACACGTGATATTGGCTATACCGTCGGCACACTGTATTTGGTATTTGAGAACCTCGATGACCTGGTCACACATATCAACGCACGTACGCTAAACAGGCTTTATTTACTCCTGACAGGCAAAGATACGAAGGATCTGACCAAAAAAGAGCAACTGCACCGACTTGGACAGATTTATGTCAATTTTGCATACGCTGACCCACATCGCTGGGCACTCATCTATGAGGATCGCCACTCTAAAGATCATCCTATGCCCGTCTGGTACAAAAAGAACATCTTGCAGATGTTTACTATTGTCGAAGAATTACTTAAACCCCTTGCTCCGACACGTACTGAAGGTGAGATCACACAGGCCGCCAGCAGCCTTTGGGCCGGTGTTTATGGAATCTGTATTCTGGGTATCACACAGAAACTTAACTGTTCAGGTAAAGAGTATGTTTTGGAGCTGGTGGAATACTTGATAAATAATTTTCTGAAGGGCTTTGCAGATACAGAGGAATAAATATGAACTGATTTCTATATAAACTTGTTTGTATTTTTAGCAATGATTATGAAGTCAAGCTGGAAACACTGACGTAAAGTACTAGCTTTCGAGCATGATTATTTACATCTCCTGCTGCAAGATACTCAGGACCGTACTGGCAAATACCAGACAGTGCGAAACCAGGCTAACAGGAGTAATCATCATAATGAAATGGGTAAAATTACGGAAATACTGCAACCTATCTGGAGACTCTACCAATGCAGTACATGCAAGGCGGAAAAAAGGGATTTGGCTGGATGGCCTACACTGCCAGATCCGAAACAATAATTTATGGATAAATACAGAGGCGGTAGAAAAATGGGTAGAGAACGGTCTGTTAAGCTCGCGCAAGGCGTAAGAATCAGAGCATATGTAAGTGGCTCACGATCCATAGAAATTCAATTCCAGTATCGTGGTGTGCAATGTAAAGAAACCCTGTCCAGACTGGATCCAGCCAGAAAAAGTGATCAACGCTATGCCATCAATTTAAAGGCAGAAGTAGAGAACGCCATTGAACGCCAGACTTTTCGTTACGATGAATACTTCCCGGATTCAAAGCGGGCTCGACTATTTGGACACGCAAGATCTAACGTAACAATTAAAGAACTGCTTGTAAGCTGGCTGAAAGATATCAAGCGTACACATCCACATAGCACTTACCGTTGTTACAATAAGAGCTGCCAGGCCCATCTAATTCCTGAGTTTGGCGACTATCCTGCTCGTGAACTAAATGCCCAGGTTATCCGTGAATGGATCCGAAACCGCACGGGAGTGTTAAAAAGTATCCGCAACGACCTTACGCCACTTCGTGCAGTTCTTGATCAGGCTTTGAATGATGACATTATCGACAGAAACCCGCTCGACAAGATAAAAGTCAGCAAACTGGTCAGTCGAAATCAGACTAAGACAGACTATATGGTTGATCCATTTACCGATGACGAAATCAGAGCAGTTTTAACTGCTGCCAGTGAATACGACCCACGGATCCGGAATCTGCTGCAGTTCGCATTTTATACAGGGCTGCGTACTTCTGAATTATTTGGACTCAAGTGGTGCGATATCGATTGGCGTAATGGAACTGTTCGTGTCCAACGCGCCATTGTAGAAAGAAAGTTGAAGGAAACGAAAACAAAAGCAGGGACACGTGACGTTATCCTGCTGCCAGCTGCACTGGAGTCTTTGCAGGATCAAAAACAGTACAGTTTAGAAAAAGGTGAATTTGTATTCGTTCGCATGAAACAGCGCGGGCCACTTATCGATTATGAACACCTGGAGAGGCCCTGGAAATACATTCTAAAGCTGGCCGGGGTACATTATCGCAACCCCTATCAAACACGCCACACGTATGCCAGCCAGCTTCTTTCTGGCGGTGAGAATCCATTATTCGTCGCGCAGCAAATGGGGCATAAAACTACCGAGATGATTATGCGCCACTATGGGCGATGGGTAGAACAGGCAGAAGAAAAACATCAGCATGTTTTTGTGTCGGGCTTTGGACAGGCTGAAATTTCAAACAGTAAAATGCTCTCTACTTAGCAACCAGCCTCATTGAATTAATAACCAACTGGAGAGGCCCCCTTATTTTGCATGAATTTTTAATAAAATTATTGTCATATTTACTGATAGAGGGTATATTATTTAATAGAGGATAATAAATATGAAACGTTTAGATCAGCTAAAAAGACATCTACGCCCTGGACGTGTGTACCGACGCGCGGATTTGGCCCAATGGTCGAAAAGTGTCGACCGGCATGCGCGTGAGCTGGTCGATCAGGGCGTGCTGCAGAAACTTCAGAACGGGCTATATTACTACCCCCAGGCCTCCGTTTTTGGCCCAGTGCCAGCAGATGAGCGGGAACTGGTACGCAGCTTCCTGAAAGAGGATGACTTCCTACTCACTTCACCAAACGCCTACAATACTTTAGGACTGGGCACCACACAGCTCTATAACACCCGTGTCGTCTATAACCACAAGCGTCATGGTCACTTCACGCTGGGCGGCCTCCCATTTGAATTCCGTCGGAAGCCTCGCTTCCCCCGAAAACTTTCGGAAGAGTTCCTGCTCGTAGACCTTTTGAATAACCTGCCTACGCTTGCAGAAGACACGGAGACGCTTCGCATGCGTGCACGTGTAAAAGCAAATGAGCTTAGTGCCCGTAAAATTCGGCTGGCCGCTCGAAACTATGGCAAAGTTGCCACCCGTAAATTTTTTGATCAAGTGCTGGCAGATACCGCCTGATACCTACCTGCACGAACGATCTGATTTTTCCGAAAGGGCCCGCAGATACATTGCGGCAGGTGCTCTTCCTCGAATTTAAGACCCGCCATCTCTTTCCTTCAATAAAATTTCCACTGCCACGAGGCTTTTACATATGACAGGATGTCAATATTTATATCGTACGTGATATATTTTGAATTATTTCTTGGTAAATATAATATTTATCACGTACAGGATATTTTCTTGCTTCATGTCAATTTAAGTGTTATTTTTTACCGTACGGTATAATTACTGGGTGACAAAGATGGCAAAGAAGAATCTCTCTTACGGGCGGATCCAGACGGCTGAAGACCTTGGCCAGTTGGTGCGCGCCCACCGCAAAGGCAAAGGATTGACGCTCGAAACGGTCTCCGGACTCGGTAACTTGAGTACCCGCTTTCTATCCGAGTTCGAACGCGGAAAGGAGACTGCCGAGATCGGAAAAATCCTGAAGGCCTTGCGAACCCTGGGTCTGGACGTCATTGTTCAACCAAGAGGGAGCACAAAAGTCGGGACGGATAAATCATGATCGACCCGGATGCCCTCAATGTCTGGTTTGAAGATCGCCTGGTGGGTTACTTATGGCGCGAACCGGTCGGCACTATTGGATTTCGTTATGAGCCCTACTGGATCACTCGAGACGGCTTTGCTGTCTCATGGTCACTCCCACTCACAACAGAAGACTTTTCAGCCAAAGACGGTGTTGCTCATCGTTTTTTCGCCAACCTGTTACCCGAAGGCGGTGTTCGGGATAACATTGTTCGTGACCTGAAAATTTCCAATACCGATTTTGACTTGTTGCGTGCCATCGGTGGGGAGTGCGCGGGTGCACTCTCTATCCTGCAGGTGGAACGGAACCCGTCAGAAGATCGAAGTTACCGACCACTCCCGGATAAGGAATTAGCCAGACTGATCGCCCGACGGGGACAGATCTATGCGACCTGGCCGGAGGATAAACGACCCAGGCTATCACTGGCCGGGGCACAGGATAAATGTCCTGTGTTAATCCGGGACGGTCACTATTTCCTCCCCGAAGGCGAAGCGCCCTCCAGTCATATCCTGAAATTCGAGTTGACAGATTATCGTCATCTGCCGGCCTATGAGACATTTACCAGCCATCTTGCTAAACAAATTGGATTGCCCGTCGTCGATATTGAATTGCATTCTATTGAAAAGCGTTTTTACGCGCAGATTGAGCGCTATGATCGAGTATGGGATGAACGCGGTGAGATCCAACGTCTGCACCAGGAAGACTTCTGCCAGGCCCTGGGGTATGGGCACGAAAAAAAATACCAGGATTCCGGCGGCCCGACTTTTGCCGACTGCTACCGGTTGCTGCAGGATGCCTCGACGGATCCCGCCATCGATACGCAAAACCTGCTACGCTGGCAGATTTTCAATGTCCTGGCCGGCAACTCGGATGGCCATGCCAAGAACCTGTCTCTGCTGTATTTACAAAGCGGCGAGATACGTCTGTCTCCCTTTTATGATCTGGTTTGTACGCGCGCCATCGAACGCATCGATTATCATCTCGCTTTTGCTGTAGGTGGGCAAAGAGACCCCGCACAAATCACCACAAAACACTGGGAGTCACTTGCAGGGCAATGCGACGTGGGGTCACGTTACCTGGGCCGGCTGATACAGGAGACTGCGGCCTCTTTACTGGAACAAATCGCTAAAACAAAGGCACTGTTTGAAGCACAATACGGTGATTATCCGTCACTGCAACGCATCGAGCGTGTTGTCACACAGCAATGCAACCGTGCTGCCAGAATTTAAACTATTAATTATCCTGGAGAGCAACCTCGTTTACATGCGAAAACCGACAGTAATGCAAGACTTTTGCACATGACTGGGGCACGAAATCTTTATCGGAAATTCAGGTTTAGACTGGGCTGATGAATATCAGCAAAAATAAAGGTGGAACGTGGGTGGAACGCAGTCAAGATGAAACATTATAACGTATTGTTTAATATAGATATAATGGAGTAATCAAGGTGGTTCAAGTCCTCTCCTCGGTACCATAATAAAAGTAAGGGTTTACAGCCATTTAGGGCTTTCTCGCAGCTACTGCTGCACATCATTATATTTACCATGTAGGTGCGGCTATGCAAAAACTGGCGCAAGTATACTTCATCACCCTACACAATCACCATGAATAAAATGCCTGCCATGTGACGGACTGTCTCCTGTAGTCTATTTGAAATGCTATTTTGTTTAACCTGACCAGTTCGCGGTATTCGCAAGACGACACAGGTATGCCTGCTCCCACAGATAGACAATGTGGCGGTGGAATTATACGTTATATGAAGAAAGAATGGCGGTTATCGGCCCCGCCGTAGTGAAAACTAAATGAACTACCCCGCAGCAAGCTGACGGGGTATCGGTGCTAGCCTCCTAGAATAATGCCAACTGGTGGTCACTATGGAGTTTTTGATATTCACCACCTTGGCCCTTTACATACTTACCTATCATATTTTCATCCCCATGCTTCCCAACTGTACTCGCAAAATACCCATCACTCCAGAATTCTCCACCCCATAACTTTTTCTTCACCTCTGGGCAACGACGAAATATTTCTCTCGCTGTGAGGCTTTTTATCATCTGCACAATCTTTTTAACGCTATACATTGGCACCGACTGCACCAAAAAATGAACGTGATCTTCATCTGTCCCAATTTCTAAAAACTTTATTTCATATCTCCGCTCTATCTCCAGGCAAACATCTCGAAGCTCTGTGTCTACTTTAGTGTCAAATACTGCCCTTCGGTACTTCGCTGGAAATACTAAGTGGTACATTAATACCGTTACATTATGACTCTTGTGTATATATTCGCTCATTCACCTATATTCGCAGCAAGCTGCGGGGAATAGAACCCCAAGAGATTTAACAATACAAAATGAAACCTCTTGATGCTGGTACCCTAAATCCCCATCCATCAACTAATTGAATATGAAGGTTCATCTCAACATTTTGAAAATATAGTTTTTTATTATGCCAGTTCCCATGCT
>JAYEGM010000255.1:4481-7004 GCA_034659075.1 Pseudomonadota bacterium | reverse complement strand
AAAAGAGACCACGATCTCGCTGACAGCTAATGCCAACGGTCACCCCGTAGAAATTTCCGGCAGCCTGGGAAACGTGGACAAATTTCTGAATAAATCTAGTGAACCGGTTGCTTTAAAAGCTGATATTGATGGCAATATACTCAACATTGCTGGTGAGTGGGGACCCTTATTTCCTAAACAGACAATGCAGGTAGGTTTTGACCTGACAATTCCCGGCACCGTTAGCCTGGCAGAAGCTGTCGGTTTTGAATTAGATGAGTTCGAAGATATTGTCATCACTGGCAAACTAGTCGGTGATGGCAACACGCTTGCTCTGGATCCATTCGAGATCAATCTGGATGACCCCTCGGCGGAGCTCAGGGTAAAAGGATCGATCGCCGACCTCACAAGCATGGAAGGCATCAGTATTAACACGGATGCAAATACGGCATCACTGAGTACACTTTTACAGCAACTCAAAATCGAACTGCCCGTCCCATTGCCTCCGGTAGTTGAAGTCAGTGCACAGGTCGGTGGCGGTCTCAAAGAACTTGCACTTAGCGAGCTTGTCATTGTTGCAAAAGATGAAGGTATGGATATCAAAGCTACAGCCTCCATTGGTGATCTGTTGCATGCGAAAAAGATCACAGGTAAGCTGACAGGCACTATCGACTCACTTTCCAGACTGTCAAAATATGCAAAACTGGATCTTCCATCGCTGGGAACGATGCAAATATCTGGAGACCTGGCCTCCAATGACAAGGCCCTGCAACTAAATAACCTGGACATTAAACTCGATTCTGAAAATTTAAATTTTGGTGTTACGGGTAAGGTCGAAGACCTGCTTACAGTCAGTGGTATTGATGCTTTGGTGAAGGCAGATATCCGATCCTTCAGCGAACAAAACATCACTGAACTGACGGCACTATTCAAGCAGCTGGGTACAGAGCTGCCGGTGGAGATGCTGCCGCAGAGCATCAGTTTGAGCAGCGGTATTCAGGGCAGTCTTGAGCAGCTGTCGCTGGTCGATATTCAGGGCGAAGTACTGGACAAAGGTGTGAAAGTTGGACTAAACGGTGCGGTTGAAAATGTGCTGGTGCCGACAGGTGTCGATGTCAAGCTATCGCTCGATAGCGACAGCATCTCTGCACTATCCAAATACGCGGGTAGCGAATTGCCGCAAACCGATCCTCTCAAAGTATTGGCCACGTTGACAGAAGATGCCTCAAAACATCCTAACCTCACTGTGCATGCAGAAACTGGTGGGGTCAATATTGATATTAACAGTGTACTCGAGAGCCTCGCACTACCGGAGCAATTAGAACTGGGCATATCAGTAAAGGCAAAGAGCATGAGTAATTTTAATAAGCTCGCTCAGAAAGAATTGCCCGAGAAAGGGCCTGTAGACATCAGTACAAATCTAAAGCTTCAAATTCAGAAAAAGAACTTTGCTGTAAATGATCTGAAACTACTGATCAAAGATGAATCAGCTTCAGGTAACCTGGCCCTCCAGCTTCCAGAAAATGACAAATCTCCCACAGTCATAAATGGCAAACTTGATATCGCTTACCTGGATCTGAACTTCCTGCTGCCCAAAGAGGAGGAAGTACCAGTTGAAGGCGAGACTCCGCCTGTTGCAGCAACTGAGTCAGAGCCAGAGACAGTAGAAAAAACAGAAGCTCCGAAGACAGAAACTGCCAGTATCGAACCCGAAGTCAACACGGATCGCCTGTTTCCCAGCGAGCCCAACCTTGGCAAAAGGCTGCACGATTATGAAATTGACCTGGACGTCAATGCAGATAAAATCAAGTTCGGCAAAGCTGACATGAAAGATGTAGAACTCATGGTGACCCTTAAAAATGGCGTTTTCAGCGTAGACCCGATAAAAGGCGCTGGTGGTGCGGGGAATATCAAAGGTTTTATTCACATGGATGGGAACAGCGAGACTCCGGAATTGAAGGTGGATCTGAGTTTACTTCAGATGCCGACACCTAATCTCGGAGGGAAGCTTGATTTCGATGTTGACCTCACAGGTAAGGGTAAATCTGTTGCTGAACTGATGGGGAGTCTGAATGGACAAATACTGCTAGTACTACGTGATGGAAAAATTGAAGGAGCTTTAGTGAAAAAAATGGGCTCAGGTCTTCTTTCATTCTCGCCGGAAAAAAACTATACAATACTGGAGTGCGGCATCCTGCGTGTAGACATAAAAGATGGTATTGCTGACTTTGAAAAGAACCTGGCGGCTCAGCTTACCGAAGTCACATGGCGGGGCGGGGGCACAGTTAACCTGAAAACAGAAAAACTTGACGCGGGAATCGTTCCCAAGCCCCGCAAAGGTATTCCCATCAGCATAACGGGTTCACTCTCTGGACTGGTTCACGTTGGCGGTACACTTAAGAACCCTAAAATACAGCTTGATCCAAAGGATGTCGCGGTCAAATACGCTAAATACTCCGCCCACATTGCGACCGGCGGAATCACATTAATCGCTGAAAAGATCAAGGATAAAATCCAGGCCAATCAGGACATTTGTGCGAAAAT
>JAYEGM010000255.1:0-4381 GCA_034659075.1 Pseudomonadota bacterium | reverse complement strand
GTTGGGCTGAAGCATGAAGCCCAACAACATCATAGCACCGGTGACATCAGCCTGCTGTAACGTACAGCAAACTTAAACCAGAACGGTTTTCTGTCGTAATCACCGGCCTGCATTTGCCTGCTATAGCTAAATCCATTTTCAAACATCTGCTCAACCTGGTGGTTAAAATCTATATCGGCAATTAGTGCGGTAATCTCAAAGTTAAGCCTGAAGGAACGGTTATCAAAATTAGCCGTACCGATGGATGACAGTGCCTCGTCCACCAGTAGCACTTTTTCGTGCGTAAAGCCGTCCTGGTAGCGGTAAAACTGGATGCCGCATTCAGACAGTTCATCAAAGTAGTCGTAGGCGGCAAAATACATCAACTTATTGTCCGGCATTTCTGGAATGATGATTCTGATATCGACCCCCCTCAGCCTTGCCAGGGTCAGCGCTGACATGATTGCTTCATCGGGCACAAAATAGGGGCTGGAAATCCAGATTCTTTTCCGTGCGGAATTGATGATGTGGACAAACATCAGTAATGCCGTTTCGTAATCATCAGCGGGTCCCGTTGGCACGATCAATACAGATATGTCGCCCTGTGGACTAGCGGTTGGTGTCCATGTTAATTCGGGCACATCATTTGTTGCCCAGCGGTAATCTTCCATGAAGGACAATTGTGCCGCCAGTGCGGCCGGTCCTTCAATTCTTACGTGCGTGTCGCGCCATTTACCGATTTTTGGGTCCTTACCAAGATATTCATCGCCGATATTATGACCGCCTATCCACGCCACCTTGCCATCGACCACGACAATTTTGCGATGATTGCGAAAGTTAAGCTGAAAACGGTTGCGTCTGCCTTTGCGGGTGTTGAATGGTGAGACAGAAACACCGGAATCTTTGAGTTCAGTAATATACGTATCAGCTAGGCCCATTGAACCCAGTTCGTCATAGAGGAAGTACACCCGCACACCCTCGCTGGCCTTCGTTGACAGTTGCAATTTGAGTTCATTTCCCAGTTCATCTGCATGAACGATATAAAACTGCACCAGGATGTAATCTTCCGCTTTTTCGATGCCGTCGAAAATAGAATCGAATGTCGCCTGGCCATCAATCAGTAATTCACAGTCATTGCCATTCAATAATGGCATCAGGGCCAGTCTTTCCGCGGCGCGGGTCTCAGGATGTGAATCGCCATAATCTGATATGTAAGGTGCGTAGGCTTCCTTTAGCTGCTCAGGGATTAAAGCTGTTGTGTTAGACGCTGCCTTTCGCGCGACAACATAGCCTTCGAATTTACGGCGTCCAAATATCCAGTAGGCTGGCACCGCTAGCATCGGTAGAGTAATAAGTGACAGTGCCCAGGCGATTGCCCCCTGGGAAGTCCGTGCGTACATGACAGCATGCACGGCTGACATGAAACCGAGGATGTAAAACAGGGAAACGGTGAGAGCTATTATCTGCATGGGTTACCGGGTTATTTAGCTATCGTAATTGTTTTTTGTAGGTTGGGTTGACACAGGAAGCCCAACAACTGGCAATAACATTGTACACATGTTGGGCTTCGTGCCTCAGCGCCAACCTACTATATTGATGGCTTGAGCTTGCTTTGCCAGGTGGAGTTGGAGCTTAGTAAGAATATTGTGAAAATCCACCTAATGACTAAGGTTGTTTAGGTTTAATTCGTTTCAAAAACTCCCACAGGGGTACTGCCGTGAGTCCGGCTGCCACACCTGTGACATAGGCGGGCAGGGCAAAACTAAAAATAGAATGCCACACCAGGCCGATAAGAAAACTAACACCTATCATCGCAGCCAGCAGAACCAGGGAACGTTGCCAGAAGGGCATGTGGTTACCTCTTTGTTTATCGTTGATGGAACCATACTATGCCAATATTACTTGATTGAACAATATAAAATCATGTGGATGAATGACTAAAAACTAAAGACTAAGGATTAACGGCAATAGTAACGAGAGTCTATTGTATAATCCTTAACAGCTCATTCGTGAGCCCACAACAATACAACAGGAGTTATCTTATGGATCTGGTTTCTTTAGCTATATTTCTCGGCATTGGCGCACTGGCTGGCTTTCTTGCTGGACAAATAATGAAAGGTCAGGGTTTTGGCCTGCTTAGCAACATTATTATCGGCATTATCGGTGCTGTGATCGGTGGTTATGTATTTGGCCTGCTCGGTATTTCCGCTGGAGGCATGATTGGTTCGCTGATTACTGCAGTCGCAGGTGCTGTTATCCTGCTTTTCCTGGTGCGGTTATTTAAGAAGATGTGATAAAAGTAGGTAAAAGGCGAAACGTTAAAGAAAAACCTTTAGAATCATTTTCACCTTTAGCCTTTCACCTTTCACCTTTCACCTTTCACCTTTCACCTTTCACCTTTAGCCTTTAGCCTGATTCTAAGGCGAATCATCCCGATACTGTTTTGGTGTAAATGATTCACCGAACAGCAGGGCGGTGTGAATCAGCAGGCGCTCCACTGAACTTAGTTCTTTCCGGTCTGCCAGTACCTGTCGGGCCATTTCTGGCTCGTCGGTAATCAGCCCATCAACCCCCAGTGAAATCATGCGAGACATCGATATCGGGTCGTTGACAGTCCAGACATATATCTTTTTGCCGGACTCATGCACACGCCTGACGAAGCCCCCGGAGGCCATACCCATCGATACGGCGAGAAAGTCGGTTTCAAGGCTGGTTAGATCACCGATGGCGGTGGTAGAGAGCAGGCCAATTTTCCAGTCAGGACGAACTGAACGCATTTTTTTAACCGCATCGTATTTGAGCGTCATGATGGCGGTTTCATTGACCATGCCTGTCTCCTCAACGATCTCGGCCACACGCTGTTCAAGTTTTTCGTCATGGCCGTAATATTTTAGTTCAATCACAACCTTTGCTTTGCCTTTTGCTGTTTCCAGAACTTCTTTTAGCGTCGGTACTCTTTCCGCTGAGAATGAAGAATCAAACCAGCTGCCGATATCGATTTCAGCCAGCTGGGGCAGGGTAGCATCCCATATTTTTGTTTTATTACCAGCGAGTTTCATGAAATCGCTGTCGTGCATGACTACAACCTCACCATCTGCGGTTTCCTGAACATCGAGCTCAATCCAGTCAGTCTTGTCAGCAATTGCCTGACGAAAGGAGGCAAGGGTATTTTCAGGGGCTTTTCCCGCGGCGCCACGATGGGCGATGATTAACACTTCATCGTTGGTCTGGATGCCTTTAATCAGCCAGGCGCCGGTTGCACCCGCTATAAATACACCCACAATCAGAGCAACAGCAATCCTGCCTTTGGTCAGTCGGAACGAGATTGACCTGGACGTAAAATTTTCATCAAGCAATTCTGTTTTGAACTCTGGCCCAAGCTTTTTATAGAGCCCCATAATCAGGTAGGCGAAACTGCCGGAGGTAAACACAGTCAGCAGAAAATTGCTCAGCATCAGAAGAAAGGAAAGGCCCCCGAGCACTAGCACCAGCAGGCTTAATGAATCACTGACAGATGGGACTATCCATGACCCCAGTAGCTTTATTGAGCCCAATACCAGTATCCCCAGCAGAATTGCCACTGCACCCCATGACAGCAGCAGCACCAGGACCAGTTTGCGATTACCCTGGACAATACGTGTGCTTTCAGCAAACGAATCAGCCGGTGATGTATCGTGAAATAATACCAGCGGTAGTGCCAGCGACCAGCTGAGAAGTTTACGTATTAACAACACCGCCATGGTCATGAGCACAATGCCTATCAGAATAACAGCTGTCAGGAATTCAGGCGGCTTTTCTGTTAAGTAATAATTGATGTCGAATTCAGTGATAAGAAACAGCGCTATCACTCCACCCAGTGCTAACAGGGGCAATGTCAGCAACAGCACACGAGCAACCATCCTGGCGGCAAACAAAAATACTTTCTTTAGCCTGGCCGCCGTGAAAATCAACACATCGACCGTGCCAACTTGCTTGCCATTCATCACCCCAACGGCAATGCGCATCAGGGCTGCCTGCTCAAAGGCCAGAATAGATATCAGCAGGGCGGCAAATACAATCAGTACAAAGATGCCTACCGGTGATAATAGAAAATAAGCAATATCCTGGTCAGCCAATGCTGTTTGCCCCGACAGTTTAAGTAAAAGCCTGCCGGTTAAGCCAATCAGTGGCGTGAAAAGTACAACACCCAGGGCCGTATAGGCAAGGTGGGTAACAAATACCTGCTGCCAGGACTGACGGAGGTAACCCAGGGCCTGCTGCCAGGAGTTTGTTACACTATTCATGTGTTTGTTTATTGTTTATTGTTTGCTGTATTTGTAGTGTACGTTAGCCTGTTTTCTCATGATATACTACAGGCATAATATTTTTTTGTTGGGCTTCACATCGTTCAACCCAACCTACA
>JAYEGM010000254.1:0-23482 GCA_034659075.1 Pseudomonadota bacterium | reverse complement strand
CGGCAGGACAAATGAAGAAACCCTGTTAGATACCCCTGCCCGTCTTTCAACAGAATCTAGTGTAACGGGCAGCGTTGCTGCCGATGAACTGGTGGAAAAAGCCATCATAAGAGCCGGCAACATGGCCTGGTAGTGTTTTATTGGGTTTACCCTGCCGACGATTGCCAGTAATAAAGGCATGCTAACAAGTGAATGAAACAGCAGCGCAAGAAAAACGGTTCCAGCAAAGCTTGCCAGCGGCACTACGGCATCGTAGCCGGTAGATGCCACGACTTTGGCGACCAGGGCAAATACGCCAATGGGGGCAAATTTCATCACTAGCTCGGTTATTTCCAGCATGATCAGCATCATGGCCTGCCAGAAATTGGTCATTATAGAACCATATTCCTCAGGTATTCGTACCATAAAATAAGCAAAAAGAATGCTGAATGTGATTATGCCAAGCATCTGGCCATCGGCTGCCGCCCGGACGATATTGGTCGGTACCATGCGTTCAAATACGGAAAGAAAATCTCCGGCTCCTCGACCCTCAGCATTTTCTACTATGCCTGAAACATCCGCTTCCAGTCCCATCAGACTACCAGCAGCCACGCCGTTGACTACGCCCGGTGCAATAAGATTGACAAAAAATAGACCTGTCAGTATGGCCAGTAGACTGGTAGACAAATAATAAAGTACTGTTTTGGATCCCAGGCGTCCAAACCCCTTTCCAGTCCCTGCACCTGCTACGCCAGTAATAATAGATGCCGCTATCAGCGGTACAATCAACATTTTAAGCGCACTCAGAAACAGGCCGCCAACAAAAGCGTACATTGAATAGAAGGTCACGCCTCCCAGGCTTGCTTCGGTACCGGTGGCGAAACCCGCAATTACCGCAAGAATCATGGCAATGAGTATTTGCCAGTGTAGTTTTAATTTGAGCATGTTGATCATCATAAATTTTAGCTTGCCGACTCTACACGTTCATTCAGCCAGTGTCACCCTGTGTTGGGTAGACTTGACTCTACTGTAAATGGCTCCATTTATTAATCAATTGATCTTTCCGGAGAAAAAAATGACAGCAGTCCATATCGTCTGCCCTCACTGTGGCGGCATTAACCGTGTTCCAGCGGAACGCCTGAATGACCAGCCTGCCTGCGGCAAGTGTCATAAGCCGGTACTTGATGGCCTGCCTGTCAATCTTGGCAGTCAGACATTTGACCGCTTTATCAGTAAAAATGATCTGCCTGTAGTCGTCGACTTCTGGGCTGCATGGTGTGGCCCCTGCAAAATGATGGCACCCGTCTTTTCCCAACTGGCTTCACGCATGTCCGCACAGATGCGCTTCGCAAAAGTCGACACCGAACAGGCCCAGGATATTTCTGCCCGTTTCAATATCCGTAGCATCCCGACAATGGTTCTGTTTAAGAATGGTAAAGAAGCTGATCGCGTCTCTGGAGCGCTGGATCAGACAGGCATGCAGCAGTGGCTGGCCTCGCATTTACGCTAAGCAAAGCTGCTCGCCTGCGCTTACTTCCTGATATCCGGGTTATTTAAAAAATCATCATAGATTATCCGGATGCCATCCTCTAATTCTGTTTTATATTTCCAGCCTAATTGATTAAGCCTGCTGACATCCATACGCTTTAGCATAGTGCCATCCTGCTTTGAGGTATCAAAGACAAGCTCTCCCGGAAAACCGACGACCTTTTTTACTAACAGGGCTAATTCCCTGATGCTTATATCCTCACCGGTGCCAATATTGATTAACTCTCCAATATCTTCTGCATCATACTCTTCCATTAAATAGAAACAGGCCTCGGCCATATCATCAGCAAACAGGAACTCCCTACGCGGCCTGCCTGTTCCCCAAACAGTAACGGCCTTATCCTGATTGACCATGGCCTCATGAAACCTTCTTATCAGCATCGGCAGCACATGTGCATTTTCCGGATGATAGTTGTCACCTATGCCATATAAATTTGATGGCATCACACTAATAAAATTTGTTCCATACTGGTCATTAAAGGCTCCACATAACTTTATTCCTGCAATTTTTGCTATCGCATAGGGTTCATTCGTGGACTCTAATGGGGAAGTAAGAAGATCTGTTTCTTTTATCGGTTGTGGAGCATTTTTAGGGTAGATACAGCTGCTGCCGAGAAATAATAATTTTGATACATTATTTTTATAGGCTGACTCTATAATATTATTTTGAATTTTAAGATTTTCCAGCAAAAAATCTGCACGATAGATATTATTTGCATAAATCCCACCCACTTTTGCTGCAGCCAGGAATACCCAGTCTGGTTTCTCGGTACTAAAAAAGTCATCAACCGCCTGCGGGTTCAGCAGATCCAGCTGCTTATGGCTGCGCGTGACGAGATCACTGTAATTTCTGCTCGAGGCCGTACGCATTAATGCTGAACCTACCATTCCACGGTGTCCAGCTATATATATTCTAGGCATTAAATAAACCTTGTAATCATGTAAACAGTCATTGGCTACAGCTCTATCAACTCAGTATCAGCATGTGAATACGGTGGTGAGCAGCAGCATAGTATCTTTAAATCAATATTGCCGATGTTTTTTATTTGATGGGCTGTACCGGGCAGGATACATACCGTGTCACCCGCCCTTAGCTGGATTCTTTTTTCACCCAGAGTCATTTCACCAATGCCCTGTGTCACATGGTAAAGCTCTTCACTAACAGCATGTTTATGCAGCAGGGTGGTGCAGCCGACTAAAACAGTGGCTTCAGCTAGGCTTTGATTTTTATTGCCATGCTTTGCCGGATACATCAACTCACGAATCGTAGACCCATCTGCTGTTGTATAAGGCTTAATATCGGGCAGACTGGTTTTTTCAGCAACCATCAAGGGGTCTTCTTTTCAAGCTTAAGAGATAATGAATTGACACAATATCTTAGCCCTGTCGGTTGAGGTCCATCGGGAAAAACATGGCCAAGATGCGCCCCACAACGACTGCATTGTATTTCAGTGCGGGACATACCATGAGATATATCCTGATGTTCAGTTACGGCTGTTTCACTAGATGCCTGAAAAAAACTTGGCCAGCCGGAGCCTGAATCATATTTTGCTGATGAACTGAATAGCGCTTCACCACAGCAGCGGCACAAATATGCCCCCTCTTCTTTTGAATCGTGATATTCACCTGTAAAAGGCCGCTCCGTACCCTTCTGCCGGCAAACGACAAATTCTTCAGCGGTCAAATCCTGTTGCCATTCCGCGTCTGATTTTTTTATTTTTTCTGTCATTAGTCTATAGGGTAGTTATATAGTAATAGGCGATAATGTGGAGAACAACAAAAGCGGCTATGCCCGCAAGAACATCGTCAACCATGATGCCGAAGCCGCCTTTAATACGTTTGTCAGCGACGCTAATCGGCCAGGGTTTAAGAATATCGAAAATCCGAAACAGTACGAAACCAATAACAATCCAGAGCCAGCCCTGCGGTGCGGCAATCATAGTTACCAGGTAACCGACTATCTCATCCCAGACAATGCCTGAGTGATCATGCACACCCAGTTTCTTTGTTGTTGCATCACATAACCAGATACCGACAAGGAACATCAGCAGAGTAATTAACAGATACGACCAAAGCGGCGTTGCGTTTAGCAGCAGAAAGACCGGAATAGCTGCCAGCGTCCCGAATGTCCCGGGGGCAAATGAACTGCACCCACTACCGAAGCCAAAGGCAAGCCAGTGTACAGGATCACGCATGATGCCTTTACAGGGTGAATTCCTGGAATGCGTCTCTTCAGTCATAAGAAATCTCCATCCAGGTAGAATAACTATTTGCCAGCAGCATGCTGGATAACACTGTTACGCCCAGCGTCCTTTGCATTATAAAGTGCCTCATCAGCCTGCATGATAAGTGTATCCGCTTTAACAGAAACATCGGTCGTCCAACGATACCTTGCTGCCCGGTAATCGTTGAGATGTCTGTTTCATCGGCCTGAACCCCGGAGTTGTCCAGCAGTTCCTTATCTTTATTGAAAGGTAGATCGGCTTCTTCCCGCGGGTAAAGATCATAGACAGATTGGCCCGTCATGACATCGCAGTTCATACCAATAAAGTCTTCGAAAGCACTGTTACAACCCAGGTATATTCCTTCGTTACCTTTAATAAAGACTGGAATGGGTAAGGCGTCAATAACAATGTTCAGGAATTTATGATCGGGTTCCAGTAGCTGTTTAAGTGTTTTATCAAGCATTGAAATGGTTATACCCGCACGCAGTAACTTTCATAAGCTGATCTTCACTGTCTCTCAAAAATACCCCTTCACCTTCCATGATTTCACCAAGTTGTGTCAATGGTGTAAATAAAGGCGGCCACGATCGTTCTAATTTGAGAACCTCACTGGCAGGAACAGTAAACAGCAATTCATAATCATCCCCACCATAGAGAGCCGCCTCAATGATTCGTTTATCCGATAAGCCTGATACGGCAGGCAGGACATTTTTCAGACTGGCTGAATCAATCACAGCACGGCAGCCACTTGCCTGTACGATATGACGTAAATCAGCTGTCAGGCCGTCAGAGATATCAATCATCGACGAGGCATAATTTCTCAGGAAATGCCCTTCCAGCAGGCGGGGTTGGGGACAGTCCAGTTTATCACGGCATTTCGCCTGGTCACTGTCTGACAGAGTGACCTCGCCTTTAATTGCTGCAAGCCCCAAAGCTGCCAGCCCCGGTAAACCTGTAATGTAAATGGCATCGCCTGCACTGGCAGTGGAACGTCTAACTGCCCGATTTTCTGGAGTGCTGCCGATAACAGATATTGTTATTGATAAGGGCCCTCGTGTCGTATCCCCCCCTACCAGGCTCACCCCGAATTGTTTTGCCAGTGTAAACAGGCCGGTAGAAAAAGCTTTCAGCCAGGTTGAATCAGCCTTCGGCAGGCTAAGGGCGAGGGTAAACCATCGAGCCGTCCCGGCCATCGCTGCAATATCACTCAGATTTACAGCAAGGGCCTTGTGACCAATCGCTTCAGGGGCTGTTTGTTCGGGGAAGTGGACGCCCTGAATCAGTGTATCAGTCGTGAAGAGTAATTCTTCTCCTTGAGCAGGCTTTAGTACAGCGGCATCATCACCTATGCCCAGAACAACACCATCTTCACTGGTTCTGTACTGCCCATGGTTAAAATACTGCTGAATGAGAGAGAATTCGTCCAACGGAGTAGCAATTAGTTAGCGGCAGCCTCTACAGAGCGGACGTCTGCACCCATTTTATCCAGTATGCCATTGACGAAGCGGTAACCATTTTCTGAACCGAATGTTCTGGATAGTTCGATGGCTTCATTTAGCACAACACGATAGGGAATTTCAGCATGGTGGATGAGTTCGTAGGCCGCCAGCCGTAAAACAGCCTTTTCTATCGGGTCAACCAGAGTGATATCGCGGTCGATATACGGTGACAGGCTATTATCGATATCATCGACCAGCCTGGGGATTTCCTGTACCAGTTCCTCAAAATAAACACTGTCGGTCTTTTTTAGACGATCATCAGCGAGAAAGTGTTTTTTGATATCCAGTCGTGACTGCTGCGTCATCTCCCATTGATACAGAGCTTGAATCGCCGCACGCCTGGCAAGATGACGACTGCTGCCTGACATCAGGATTCCAGCTTATTAAACAGACTGATCATTTCGATAGCCGTCACTGCCGCTTCTGCCCCTTTGTTGCCAGCCTTTGTTCCTGCTCGTTCAACGGCCTGTTCTATGGTATCTGTGGTCAATACGCCGAAAATTATTGGCATATCAGCCGCCAGGCTGACCTGCGCCAGTCCCTTGCTGCATTCACCGGCAACAAAATCAAAATGCGGGGTTGAACCACGAATTACCGCACCCAACGCGATAATCGAATTGTATTTACCCGTCTGGGCGATACGCTTGGCACTGATTGGCATTTCGTAGGCACCGGGCACCCTGATTATTTCAATATTTTCGCGGCTGGTACCGTGACGCACCAGTGCATCGACGGCACCCTCCACCAGGCGTTCAACAATAAAAGAATTGAAGCGTGCGGCAAGAATGCAGAACTTTGCATCTCCTGCATTAAAATCTCCGTCTATCGATTTGATATGACTCATGTTTTTATCCAGATAGTTATTGAGTAATGAATTCTACCACTTCCAGGTCGAATCCTGCCAATGAGTGCATAATTAGTGGCGAACCGCTAATTACCCGCATTTTCTTCACCCCCAGGTCCGACAGTATCTGAGAACCTATACCGAAGGTTCTCAATGTCTCGGGGTCAGCGGCAGTATTTTTGTCTTCTGTGTTTTTTTGCTTTTTCTCAACATTTTCCAGCAAGGAACCCTGTAGGCTCTCAAGCAAACCATTTTTGCTTTCTTCGTTGTTCAGAATAACCAGAACGGCATTTTCATCATCTGCCATGCGTTCCATTGCTTTGTTTATAGTCCAGCCCGAATCCTGTTGTAGATCGCCCAGCAGGTCATAAAGGCCATTGTGAACCTGCACCCGGACCACTGGCGGATTGTCAGCATCGACATTGCCCCGTACCAGAGCAAGATGTTCACGATCACTTAAGGTGTCACGGTAAACAACTGCCTTAAACCGTCCGTAGCGACTTTCAAAATGCGTCTCACCTTCTTTTCGCAGCAGTGAATCATACTGCCGGCGATAGCGAATAAGGTCTTCGATTGTGCCGATTCGCAACTTATGCATTTTGGCAAATTCAAGTAAATCCGGCATACGCGCCATGGTGCCGTCATCTTTCAGAATTTCACAGATTACGCTTGCGGGCCGCAAACCGGCGAGTGCGGCAAGGTCGACACCGGCTTCTGTATGTCCGGCGCGGGAAAGGACTCCGCCTTTTTGTGCCATCAGAGGAAAAACATGTCCAGGGGTGATAATGTCTGCTGCCTGAACATCTTCATTTACAGCGACTTGTACTGTTTTCGCACGGTCTGCGGCCGAAATACCCGTGGTGACACCTTCAGCGGCTTCAATCGAAACGGTGAAGTTTGTTGCGTAGGGTGTGCGATTATTATTGACCATCAAAGGCAGATCGAGTTTTCTGCAATGATCCTCGGTCAGCGTTAGACAAATCAATCCACGGCCAAATCGTGCCATGAAGTTAATATCGTCAGGGGTAACGCACTCTGCTGCCATCAGCAGGTCCCCCTCATTTTCACGATCTTCATCATCCATCAGGATGACCATTTTTCCCTGACGCAGATCGTCAAGTATATCTTCAATTATATCGAGGCTCATTTTAAATTTTTGAACGGCTAAGCAGCTGTCGTTCCGTCATCCATCATGTCGTTTATTTTTTCCAGCAGGGAATCGTCATTATTTGTACGCCCTGCCCCGGAAATTCCGCATTGAAGCATTCTTTCGATGTAACGTGCAATGATATCAACCTCTATATTCACATGGCTACCCTGTTTATAGTGGCTGATAATTGTTTCCTGCTGAGTATGTGGAACAATATTAACTTCAAATTCGTTATTTCTGACCGCATTGACGGTTAAGCTTACGCCATCAATCGTTACAGAACCCTTCTGTGCAACATAACAGGCCAACTCATCGGGCAACTGTACGCGCAGGATAATTGATTCACCTGCAGGCCGAACATCAAGGATCTTGCCCAGACCATCGACATGACCGCTGACGATATGACCACCAAACCGGGTATCAGGGCGCATCGCCAGCTCCAGATTTACCGGGCTGTCGACACTCAGCTGACCCAATGATGTACGAGAGAGACTTTCAGCCGAAACATCCGCTTCAAATGTCTCTGCTGTCAACGATACAGCTGTCAGGCAAACACCATTGACTGCAATAGAATCGCCAATTTTAGAATCACTGAGGTCAAGTCCACCTGTATTAATGCTTATTCTGGCATCGCTGCCTTTTCGTTGCAGGCCAAGAATTTTCCCCCTGCTTTCAATGATTCCTGTGAACATGGTTATTCCTGATAATTCGGTTGTAGGCTAAAGCGCCAGTCCTTGCCTACCGGCCTGACATCCTGCACGGTCATATGGATCCTCTGTGCCATGCTATCAAGTCCAGGTATATCGAACAGCCCTCGGGCTGCTGACCCCATAACAACAGGCGCCAGGTAAAGTATAATTTCATCGACCAGTCTATTTGCCAGCAGCTTGCCGCAAACTACTGAGCCGGCCTCTACCAGTACATCATTACATAAATAATCATCTGCCAGGCATTGCAGCAGTTGTTTAGCATTCACACGCCCCGACTCAGCCGAAGGGAAAGAACGGATATCTACGCCAGTTTCCTTTAACTGTTGAAAGCGGTCATCATTTTCACTGACAGCCGTAGCAAGCAGCAAAGGATGTCCATCATTAAAAATTTTTGCACTATCGGGGACACTTAGATTACTGTCCATTACTACCCGCAAAGGCTGTCGCGTAGCCCCTTCCAGTCTGACAGTCAATGACGGGTCATCCGCCAAAACCGTGCCTGAGCCTGTCAGAATTGCACTGCTGGCTGCCCGGAGTTGCTGAACATCAGCGCGCGCCGCCGGTCCGGTAATCCACCTGCTTTCACCATTTTGCATGGCCGTGCGGCCATCGAGTGAAGCGGCCAGCTTCACCGTCACCCAGGGGTGTCTGCTCTGCATACGACTAATAAAACCTCGGTTCAGTTCTATAGCCTGTTGCTCTAACAGCCCAATGCGAACTTTAATGCCTGCCTGTGAGAGTTTTTTTATACCCTGCCCGGCGACCAGCGGATTGGGGTCCTGCATGGCGATAATAACTTCACCTATGCCGCTTTCTATCAAAGCTTCTGCACAGGGTGGCGTACGGCCATAGTGTGAACAGGGTTCTAATGTGACATAGGCAACAGCACCCTGTGCCTGTTCCCCGGCCTGCTGCAGTGCCAGTACTTCTGCATGCTCGCACCCTGCTTTTTTATGCCAGCCCTGTGCAATGACCTTTTTATCTTTAACAATGACACAACCAACGCGCGGATTAGGCTGGGTAGTCGTTATTCCTTTATGCGCAAGACGCAGGGCATCAGTCATCATCTGATGGTCGTAAGCGCTAAAATTAGTACTGCTCACTTATTTACATCCGCAGACTAGGAGTGGTCTTTGGTCTTAACGATACTGATAGCTGAATTCTTTTTCTTGCGATTACGTTTCAGCAGATCCAGTTCATGTTGGAAGGCATCCAGATCCTGGAATCTCCGGTAGACTGATGCAAATCGCACATAAGCCACATCATCTATCAGTGCAAGCTCTTCAATTACCCATTCACCTATCTGCTTGGATTCTACTTCACGTTCGCTGCAGGCCAGCAGCTTATGAATTATGCGAGCGACGGCAGCATCGACATCTTCTACTTCCACCGGTCTTTTTTCCAGTGCGCGCATGATCCCTGTGCGCAATTTCAACTCAGAAAAATCTACCAGCGAGCCATCGTTTTTCTTTACTGAGGGATAGGGTAGTTCTGTCTTTTCGTAGGTAGTAAAGCGCTCATGGCAGTTCAGACATTCACGCCTTCTACGCACTTCTCCACCATCGTTGGCTAAACGCGAGTCTATAACTTTGGTGTCTTCTGTGCTGCAGTACGGGCAGTGCATGACTTTCCTGGTTTAATTGAAATACCTGTGGTTAACCGCGCTTACTCATAAACAGGCCGTTTAGCGCAAAGTTCAGTCACCTTTATTCTGGTCTGTGAGATGACTGTTTCATCTTTGATGTTATCGAGAATATCACACATCCAGCCGGCGAGATTGCGAGAATCTTCCTCTGTGAAGCCGCGCGTGGTAGTGGCTGCTGTTCCGATGCGAATTCCACTGGTTACAAAAGGCGATTGGGGATCATTGGGTACGGAATTCTTGTTGACTGTTATATTGGCCTGGCCAAGTGCAGCTTCTGCATCCTTACCGGTAATTTCCTGTTTTATCAGGTCAATCAGCATCAGGTGATTGTCGGTTCCACCTGAAACAATGCGGTATCCCCTTTCTATGATAGCTTCTGCCATAGCCCTGGCGTTTATCACGACCTGATGCTGGTAATCTTTGAACCCTGGCTCCAGTGCCTCCTTAAAAGCAACAGCCTTGGCGGCAATAACATGCATAAGCGGACCGCCCTGTGTGCCAGGGAAAACAAGAGAATTGAGCTTTTTCTCGATAGCCTCATTGCTTCTGGCAAGGATAATTCCCCCTCTCGGGCCACGCAGTGTTTTATGCGTCGTCGAAGTCGTCACATCAGCAATTGCAACAGGACTGGGATATTCACCTGTGGCAACCAGACCTGCCACATGGGCCATATCAACCATTAAATAGGCGCCGACGCTGTCAGCAATATCACGAAATCTTTGCCAGTCTACGAATCTGGAATAAGCACTGAAACCGGCGATAATCATTTTTGGCTGGTGTTCTTTCGCCAGTCGTTCTACTTCATCATAATCAATTTCATCTGTTTCTGCGCTAAGGCCATACTGCACCGCATTAAATAATTTGCCGGAAAAGTTAACTTTTGCCCCATGGGTAAGGTGACCCCCGTGTGCCAGGCTCATACCCAGTATAGTGTCCCCTGGCTGTAACAGCGCCAGATAGACAGCGGCATTGGCCTGCGAACCTGAATGTGGCTGTACATTGGCATAATCAGCACCGAATAATTCTTTTACGCGGTCAATCGCCAGTTGCTCTGCGATATCCACATATTCGCAACCGCCATAATAGCGTCGCCCGGGGTAGCCTTCTGCATATTTGTTGGTCAGTACTGAGCCCTGGGCCTCCATTACCCGAGGGCTGGCATAATTCTCAGAGGCAATCAGTTCAACATGGTCTTCCTGACGCGTATTTTCATTATTTATTGCTGTAGCCAGCTCATCATCGTAACCGGCAATTTTCATATCTTTACTGAACATATCTCCTCCAGATCCTGGACACTAATAAACAAAAAATACAGGCGAATCAGGGGGTCGCCTTCTGTTCTCCGCCTTCCTGCTTTACCTGCAGTAGATTTTCACGTGATATGCCAAGCATCAGTACTGACGGGCTGGCAATATATATTGATGAATAAGTACCTATGACAACGCCCAGAATTAATGCGATAGAGAAGTTGTGAATAATATCTCCACCAAAAATAAACAACGAAATCAGTACCAGCAGTGTCGTTAATGATGTCAGAATTGTACGCGGCAGGGTCTGGTTTATGGATAAGTTCATAATATTCAGCGGTGTTTCCTTGCGCATTTTTCTGAAGTTCTCTCTGATGCGATCAAACACAACAATGGTGTCATTCAACGAATAGCCTATGACGGCAAGAATTGCTGCCAGTACGGTCAGGGTGAATTCCATCTGAAAGATTGAAAATATGCCAATGGTAATGACAACATCATGTACAAGAGCTATAACTGAGCCCACTGCAAAGCGCCATTCAAAACGAAAAGCCACATAGGCAAGTATTCCAAACAAAGCATACAGCATTGCCAGGCCGCCCTGATTAGCCAGTTCATCACCTACCTGCGGACCAACAAACTCTACACGCCTCATCTGTACCTGACAGACCTGTCGCTGGCCCTTAATAGCACAGGTTTGCTCCTTGCTAACTGGATCTGTGTCAGTAACAGTCTCATCCTGTTTGTTGTGCAAGGTGAGCATAATCCTCTCACTCACCTGGGCGCCCTTTTCATTCTTTGCGTCACCCTTTAGCGGCACGCGTATCATGACATCTTTGGCCGTACCAAAATACTGCACGATGGCATCATCAAAACCTTCAGCGGACAGACTGCTGCGCACATCATCGATTTCGACTGTATTCTGGTATGAAACCTCAACCAGTGTGCCACCGGTGAAATCGATACCAAAGGACAGCCCACGTATCGCAAGAGAAGCGATGCTAATGATCACCAGCAGCAATGAAAAAGACATTGCCAATTTACGTTTACTGAGAAAATCGATATTAAACTTTTGTATGGTAGCCATATTTAATACTCCTAAATCGCCAGCTTTTTGACCTGACGGCCGCCATAAATCTTGTTGACAATCCCACGACTAACCATGATTGCAGTAAACATAGAAGTGAGAATCCCTATTGACAGGGTAATTGCAAAGCCCTTAATCGGTCCGGTACCAAAGTTAAACAGGACAATCGCCGCAATAAGAGTCGTAATATTGGCATCGACAATGGTTGATAGTGCCTTGTCATAGCCGGAATGAATCGCCGCTTGAGGGGTCACACCATTGCGCAGCTCTTCTTTAATACGTTCGAAAATCAGCACATTGGCATCAACAGCCATGCCGATAGTCAGCAAAATTCCTGCTACTCCGGGTAATGTTAATGTCGCCTGGAACAGGGACAAAACTGCAACCATCAGCACAAGATTAAGCACCAGCGCGATATCAGCAACCAGACCGAAAACGCGATAATAAAAAAGCATGAAAATAAGAATTGCGACTAAACCATACATGATGGAGAGAAAACCGGTGCGGATATTCTCTTTACCCAAACTAGGGCCGATAGTTCGCTCTTCGACAATTTCTATCGGGGCAGCGAGCGCACCGGCACGCAGCAATAATGAAAGGTCCCGTGCTTCCTTTATACTGTCCAGGCCTTCAATCTGAAAGCGTTTACCCAGCTGGTCACGAATAACCGGGGCTGTAATTACTTCCTCGATACGGGTTTTTATTCTTACCGGGCGGCCGCTTTCATCTAAAATCACATTCCCCTGCTCATCTTTTTTAATAGAACTCTTCTGTTCTACATAGACCACGGCCATGCGTTTTCCGATGTTATCACCAGTAATGCGCTGATTTATTGAAGCGCCTCGTGCATCCAGTGTTATGTGTACGACAGAACTGCCGTTTCTTGAGTCTATGCCGGCCGACGCATCGATAATATTACTGCCGGAATAGATAATCCCTTTTTTCAGTAGAATTGCTGCATTTCGGCGATCACGATATAGTCGTGATCCAACTGGCACACGCCCTTCAAGCGCAGCCTGGATATTGCCGCTGTTCTTCTCATCGACCATCATTATTTCGAGTGTTGCCGTACGGCCAATAATTTCTTTTGCCCTGGCCGTATCCTGAATACCCGGCAGCTGGACAACGATGCGGTTGTCACCCTGCTGCTGGACGATCGGTTCTGCAACACCCAGTTCATTAATTCGATTCCTCAACGCCGTCATATTCTGCTTAACGGAGGTATCTTTGATTTCCCTATTAGCCGTTTCAGTCAGGCGTAGTTTCAAGGCAGGTTTGCCATCAACTTCAATTTCTTTGGCTGACAAACTGGTAAAATCATCTTCTACTGTGATGAGACCCTGGGCCAGTCGTTCCTGATCAGGAAAAACCACCTGTATACCACCTGTTTTTGAACTGGTCACACTCAGATAGCGTATTTTTTTCTCCCGCAAACCAGAACGCAGGTCAGAAACCAGGCGTTTTTCTGTATTACTTATTGCCCCCTCTATGTCGACCTCCATCAGAAAATGGACGCCGCCACGCAGGTCAAGTCCAAGATACATGGGCCTGGCATCAAACAATTCCATCCAGTCAGGGGTCGCCGGTACCAGGTTCAAGGCTACAGTGTATTTTTCACCCAGTTCTTTTTCAACGACATCCTTTGCTTTCAGCTGCTCATCGGTGTTCTTGAATCGCAGCTGTATGCCGCTCTCCTGTCTTTCCAGACTGTGAAAGGAAATCCCTTCATCTTTTAATGCACTTTTAATCTGCTGTTCTATGTTTTCATCAATCACGGCAGAACGTGTCGCTGAAATCTGCAGGGCAGGATCTTCCCCATACAGATTGGGCAATGCATACAGGAAGCCAGGGATTATGACAGCCAGGATAATCAGATATTTCCACAGAGGGTACTTATTCATTTGTTTTCCAGCTCAGATATCAGATTATGCTGACTTGATGGTTCCTTTTGGCATCAGTGCCTGAATGGCAGCACGCTGCACCTTGATTTCCACACCTGTAGCAACTTCTACTGTGATAAATGACTCACCAACAGCCTTGACTTTACCCAGTGTACCGCCAGTCGTTACCACTTCATCGCCCTTGGCAATTGCTTCGGTCATTTTTTTATGCTCTTTGGCCCGTTTCTGCTGTGGGCGAATAAGCAGGAAATAAAACACCACAAAGATAGCAACGAGGGGCAGCAATGACATCAAACTGCCCTGCTGTGATGCACCGGCAGCCTGTGCGTAGGCATCAGAAATAAATAAACTCATGATTAACTCCAGTCATATTTTCGGGGAAACATCCATTTGTTTCCATGAAATGATAAATACAGGGGAAGGGTAAGGCTGTGCCCCAGATTAAAAACAGCGGGATTATGCCACATCAGGGGGCTGTGTGCCCCGTTTTCTATAGAATTTCTCGATAAATTGAGTCAGTATTTTGTCTGTGATTGACTCACGCAATCCTTGCATCAGCTGCTGATAATAATGCAGGTTGTGTATAGTCGCCAAACGAGCTCCGAGAATTTCATTACAACGCTGTAAATGACGTAAATAACTCCTTGAATAGTAGCGACAGGTATAACAGGAGCACTCTTCATCTACCGGACCGGTATCCTCAGAATATTTAGCATTGCGAATCTTCACATCGCCGTTAGCGGTAAACAGCCAGCCATTGCGGGCATTCCGGGTCGGCATAACACAGTCAAACATATCAATGCCGCGGGAAACAGCCTCTACCAGGTCCTCAGGCCTGCCGACACCCATCAAATAACGAGGTTTATCGGCGGGCATGTGGGGGTTGAGTCCATCAAGCACCTTCAGCATTTTCTCCGTTGGCTCACCTACAGACAAGCCGCCTATGGCATAGCCGTCAAAACCAATATTTATTAAGCCATCGATAGACTCCTGCCTCAATTCGGGGTACATGCCACCCTGCACGATGCCAAACAGGGCAGACGGGTGATCAGCATGTGCGACTTTACAGCGCTCTGCCCAGCGCATTGACAGCCGCATAGATGTGGCCGCTTCATTCTCCGTTGACGGGTATGGCGTACATTCATCAAAAATCATTACTATGTCAGACCCCAGAACATGTTGTACCTGAATGGATCTTTCCGGATCAAGAAACACCTCGGCACCATCGACTGGAGAACGAAAACGCACACCCTCTTCAGAGATTTTACGCATTTTGCCCAACGACCAGACCTGAAAACCGCCAGAATCGGTAAGTATTGGTTTTTCCCAGTGAGTAAACCGGTGCAAACCGTCATGCGCACGTATAATATCCAGTCCCGGACGCAACATGAGGTGAAAGGTGTTACCGAGGATGATCTGAGCACCACCCGCCATCAGTTCCTCTGGCGTCATACTTTTGACTGAACCATAGGTGCCTACGGGCATAAAAGCCGGGGTTTCTACTGTACCGCGAGGAAACACCATCTTGCCTGTGCGAGCCTTACCGTCAGTCTGATGTATATCAAATTTCAATTATTGTCGGCCCCGGGAAGAATAATCATGGCGTCGCCATAACTGAAAAATCGATATTTTTCAGTTATGGCATGGCGATAAATATGCTGAATTTCCTCAACACCTGCAAAAGCGGAAACCAGCATCAGTAAAGTTGATTCAGACAGATGAAAATTGGTAATCAGGCCATCAACTACCCTGAAGCGATATCCTGGTGTAATAAACAACCGGGTATCGCCGGACATGGGCTTTAACTGCCCCTCTGCTGACGCTGCCTCCAGCGCACGCAGGCTGGTGGTACCTGCTGCAAACACCCTGCCACCTGTTGCTTTTGTCTGCAGAATCTTGTTGACTGTTTCTTCGGATAAATCAAATGTCTCAGCATGCATAACATGCTGTGTCAGGTCATCAACACGTACTGGCTGAAAAGTTCCGGCCCCGACATGCAGCGTTATTTCAGCTGTATTGACACCTTTTTTCTGCAAGCTCTCCAATATGGCTTTATCAAAATGAAGGCTCGCCGTCGGAGCAGCGACTGCCCCGGGTTTCTGAGCGAATATCGTCTGGTAGCGTTCTTTATCCTGTGCATCTGCCTGGCGCAGTATGTAGGGGGGAAGCGGCATCTGGCCATGCTTCTCAAACAACTGTTGCAGGCCGCCGGTTTCGCATCTGAACAGGAAAAAATCACCTCTTCTTCCTTCATAGCAAACAGCCTGATCTTCGGCAATGATAATTTTCTGTCCAACTTGCGGTGTCTTGCTGCAGCGAAGCATAGCGATGAAGCATGTATCGTCAAGAATCTTTTCCAGCAGTATTTCTACTCGACCACCGGTGTCTTTTTTACCGAACAACCTGGCTGGGATAACGCGCGTGTTATTGAACACAAGCAAATCACCGGCCTTTAAAAAACTGGCAATTTCACTGAATTGCCTGTCTTCTATTTCAGGGGAATTACGATGGCAGACCAATAATCGACTTGCGCTGCGAACTGGCAACGGTGTCTGGGCGATCAATTCTTCCGGCAGATTAAAACTGAAGTCGGCTTTTTGCATTTCAGGTGTGGCAGAACATTGTGGAGCGCGAATTCTACCTCAGCATTCACTTAAGGGCACCCTTAGAGACACAAAACTTGCCCAACTCACAGAATCCGATATACTTCGCTTCCGCTGCCGGAGTGGTGGAATTGGTAGACACGCGAGATTCAAAATTTCGTGGGCTTTGCTCGTGTCGGTTCGAGTCCGACCTCCGGTACCATCTGTTTTCTTTCCTTTATCGAATAAACATCAGCCCCACCGGCTCTGGCTGGCATTCTTCATAACTACTGTTACATCTGGAGAAATAGCCTCTCTTTTTCTTCGCAAGCTTCTGATCAGCTTCGGCTGGATTATAAAACCGCTTCTAAATTCAAATGTTGCTTTTATATATTTTTTGCTTCGCTGCATTTTTTAAATCGTCATCATATCCCGCACGCTGTAACGCATCACAAAGTAGACAAGGCCAATCCAGAACTGTAGTCAGGAAGTGTATAAACTAGATATTTATCTTTAGGCTGTTTAGATAGCGTGCTGGAAACCTAACACACCTGACACAGAATTTTGAATTCCCTCCCTGGTTCCTGTTATTAGTTTAATTCACACCTCCAAGACGTTACTTACTGCTAAGACCTTCCTGTTCCAGTGAAAGGTAAACTTGATAAGCATTGCGCCGATTTGCCTCAAAAAATGCCGGAAGGTATTCGTAGTCTCCCCACTCAACCTCGTCATAGGCATCATCGAAGGTCACCCAGTCATCAACGGCTGCTTTCATTTTTTCTCTGACAAATTTAAGATAATCATGCGTCAGCTTGATCAGTGCGACTGGATCAGTCGAAAGCTCGCCATGACCGGGGACTATGGCTGCAGGTTTTGCGGTTTTGATAGCATTTAGAGTGGCCAGCCAGTTTACGGTATCAGCATCTCCCAGCCAGGGGATGCGCCCATCAAAAATTACATCACCAGAAAATAACACCTTGTCTGGTTCAACAAACAATGTCAGGTCGCCTTCAGAGTGTGCTGAGCCCAATGCAGAGATTGTGAACTCAATATCTCCCATCTTGAATTTTTCGGATTGCTGAATATATCTATCAGGTGCTACCAGGCGTGTGTTTTTGTTAACCCAGGGAGACAAACTCACACGGCGCTCCTCAAGCCGGCTGCTAGCACTGTCTGAATTGAGGTAATCAATGACACCTGCAGGTGCGAGTATTTCTGCACCTTCATCTTTGAAAACCTGGAGGCCATATATATGATCAGCGTGATAGTGACTGACAATTACTTTTTTAATCGGCTCTCCGGTGAGCTTGCGGATCTCTTTTAAAAGAAGCTCAGCCAGTGCTGGAGTTCCCAATGCATCAAAGACGACGACACCGTCACCGGTAATTACAAAGGCCGCATTGGAAACAAATCCTTCATTCTCAATAGCCGTTCCAGCTGCACCTTTCACATACCAGACGTGATCCGATACCCTGATAGCCTGCATGTCAACGTCAGGTAACTCAGAAGAATTTGCAGCAAGGAATGGCATGCAAGATAGAAACAGAGTAATAATTATGGCTAGTTTCAACATTTCATTTCTCACTTTTCTTTCTTTTTTTCAGAAAGAATTTTTTTAGTAAAGTTGAACATTCGTGCTGTAATACCCCGGCATTCACATCAACTTGATGATTCAAGTGCGGTGAATTTAACAGATTATACACGCTGCCGGCAGACCCTGTACGCGGATCAGGCGTTGCAATAACAACACGCCTTATTCGTGCATGAATTATCGCACCTGCGCACATTGGACAGGGTTCTAACGTGACGTAAAGTGTAGTATCGGGTAAGCGGTAGTTTGCTAGCCGCTTTGCAGCATCGCGTAAGGCTATAATTTCTGCATGGGCAGTTGGGTCATCGGTTGAGATTGGCTGATTCCATCCTTCACCGACACATTGATTATCCGCATCAACCAGAACTGCTCCGACAGGGACTTCATCATGGTCTGCCGCCTTGTTAGCTAATTCACGGGCCTTGTTCATCCAGTGGAGATCGATATCCTCGTTCTCTACAGGAGGCATATTACTCCCACTCAATAGTGGCAGGAGGCTTGCCTGAAATGTCATAACTTACGCGCGCAATGCCATCGATTTCGTTTATTATTCGACGCGATACCAGATCAAGGAAATCGTAAGGCAGGTGTGCCCAGCGGGCAGTCATAAAATCGATGGTTTCTACAGCTCTTAGTGCAACCACATATTGATAACGACGGTTATCACCAACAACGCCGACAGATTTAACAGGTAGAAAGACCGTGAATGCCTGCGATACCGAATCATATAGATTATGGCGGTAAAGTTCCTCGATAAATATATGATCTGCACGGCGCAGCAGCTCAGCAAATTCTTTTTTTACTTCGCCGAGTATGCGCACACCCAATCCGGGGCCGGGGAATGGATGCCGGAATACCATTTCGCTGGGCAGGCCCAGCTCGACACCCAGTTTACGTACTTCATCCTTGAATAATTCTCTGAGCGGTTCGAGTAAATAAAGGTTCATATCATCCGGCAGGCCGCCAACATTATGATGCGACTTGATGACCTTGGCCTTGCCCGTTTTTGAACCCGCAGACTCAATTACATCGGGGTAGATTGTGCCCTGTGCAAGCCACTTAACATTGCTTAGTTTGCCGGCTTCTTCATCAAACACCTCGATAAAGTTATGACCAATAATTTTTCGTTTTTTCTCCGGATCGGTTTCACCCTTCAGGCCATTCAAAAACCGCTCTTCGGCATCAACACGGATCACGTTCACCCCCATATGCTCGGCAAAAGTGGCCATCACCTGATCACCTTCGTGCAGGCGCAGCAGTCCGTTATCAACAAAAACGCAGGTCAGCCTGTCGCCAATAGCCTTGTGCAAAAGAGCGGCCACTACTGAAGAATCGACGCCTCCTGAAAGGCCAAGCAACACCTCATCATCACCAACTTGCTGACGAATTGAGTGGATACTATCCTGTACGATATTCGCCGGGTTCCATAATGCCGCGCAACCACAGATATCATGTACAAAACGGGCAAGGATGCGGTCGCCCTGTTTCGTATGGGTGACTTCCGGATGAAATTGCACGCCATAATAATGACGAGATTCATCTGCCATGCCGGCAAGCGGAGCGCTATCCGTCGTCGCAATAACAGAAAAACCAGGGGGTAGACTGGAAACTCTATCGCCATGGCTCATCCAGACATCCAGCAAACCATAGCCTTCTTCAGAAGTATGGTCTTCTATGTCTTTCAGCAGCTGGCAATGACCGCGTGCTCGAATCTGGGCATAACCGTATTCATGACGCGCTGAGGTTTCCACTTCACCACCCAGTTGAGCCGCCATGGTCTGCATGCCATAGCAGATACCCAGTACCGGCATACCGGAATCAAAGACCAGCTGGCTGGCCTTAGGTGTCTCGCCTTCGGTTACACTCTCCGGCCCGCCAGATAAAATATAGCCCTTAGCGGAAAAATTCTTTAAATGTATCTCATCAACATCGTAGGGAAATATTTCACAATATACACCGGCTTCCCTGACCCGTCTGGCGATTAACTGCGTGTATTGAGAGCCAAAGTCGAGGATAAGAATCCTGTCGGAATGGATATTGTTACTCATGTCAGCTGTGCCAGGAAAGTGGAAGTATCAGGAACGGTAATTAGGCGCTTCTTTGGTAATAGTGACATCATGTACATGGCTTTCAGCCATACCGGCACCGGTCACCTGTACAAATTCTGGTTTTTCACGCATTTCTTCAATTGTTTTACAACCGGTATATCCCATACTGGAACGCAAACCGCCCAACATTTGATGCACAATACTCGTCATTGGCCCCTTAAATGGAACTCGCCCCTCTATGCCTTCCGGAACAAATTTATCAACGTTTGCGGTATTCTCCTGGAAATACCGATCACTGGATCCCTGTTGCATTGCACCCAGTGAGCCCATACCACGATATGACTTGTAGGACCGGCCCTGGAACAGTTCAATTTCACCCGGAGCTTCTTCCGTACCGGCAAACATACTGCCAACCATGATGCAGTGTGCGCCGGCCGCAATGGCTTTGGCCATATCACCGGAATAGCGAATTCCGCCGTCTGCAATCAGCGGTACACCCGATTTTTTAAGGGCATTTGCAACATTACTCACTGCAGTGATCTGAGGGACACCCACACCCGCGACAATACGCGTTGTGCAGATTGACCCGGGGCCAATGCCAACCTTTACGCAATCTGCACCAGCGGCAACGAGATCGAGGGCAGCAGCGGCGGTTGCTATATTTCCGCCTATAACATCAATATGTGGGTAGTTTTCTTTTACCCAGGCAACTTTTTCAAGTACCCCCCTCGAATGACCATGTGCTGTATCCACAACAAGTATATCCACCCCGGCTTCAGCAAGAGCAGCAACACGTTCTTCAGTATCACCACCTGTACCAACAGCAGCACCGGCACGTAAACGCCCCTGATCATCCTTACAGGCCTGTGGTTTATCTGTCGCTTTCTGAATGTCTTTAACTGTTACCATACCGCGCAGGTGGAAACTGTCATTGACTACAAGTATCTTCTCAATACGGTGCTTATGCAGCAGTGATATAATTTTTTCTTTACTGGCACCTTCTTTAACCGTTACCAGCTTATCTTTCGGCGTCATCATACTGGAGACAGGATCATCCAGGTGGGTTTCAAATCGAAGGTCTCTGGCTGTGACTATACCAACCAGATCGATGCCATCCACCACAGGAACCCCGGAGATTCCTATTTCTTTGGTCAATTTCATCACATCTCGGATGCTGGTAGCGGGACTGACGGTATAAGGGTCTGTTATGACGCCACTTTCATATTTCTTAACCTTGAATACCTCTTTTGCCTGCAGCTCTGCATTCATATTCTTGTGGATAATCCCAATCCCGCCTTCCTGGGCAATAGCAATTGCCAGACGTGACTCGGTTACCGTATCCATTGCGGCAGAAACCAGGGGTATATTGAGTTCTATATTGCGTGAAAGCCGTGTTTTCAGAATGGCGTCACGAGGCAGAATGTCGCTACGAGCGGGTAGCAGCAGGACATCATCAAAGGTAAGAGCTTGTTCTATAATTTCCATCGCAGGATTATATAGATTGGTTGTTTACGGGTAAACCTGCCAGACAGGGTTATTAAAGAAAATTAAAAAATTAATCAGGAATAAAAGGATTTTCGTTGGATTTTACTTGACTGGGACCACATTATTGTTGATTATCAGCTCTACATAAATATAAATGATGAACCAATTGAGAGGATACCTGATTATGAAGAGAATTTTACTTGTGGCCTTTGCTACGTCAATTTTTGCTGTGAGTGCCTGTGCCTCATCTGGCAGTAATTCCAAAGCAGCAGCTGACGATGCCTGGAATAAACAGGTTGCAGAAGCTGAAGCCGGCATAAAAGCACTTAAGAAAAATGATGCAGTTTGGCGTGACACCGGCAATTGGGGAAAAGGAAACAACCCTAAAAAATGGGGATACCTGAAGCAGGCCATAGCCGCCCACGATGCCGGCGACAAAGCAAAAGCTGACAAGCTGATGAAAAAAGTAATGGGAGAGATTAAAATGGCAGGCATCCAGTACGATGCTGAGATGAACGCCAAACCCTCTTACTGAGTCAGCATTTAAGCTACACTGAAAAGCCGGGCAATGCCCGGCTTTTTATTTCCCGCGATTTTACATCGCCACCCATTCTAAACATGCATACTGGCAAAGTACTTTATACTGTTTCACACCTTACCAGGGAAGTTAAAACCCTGCTGGAAGCCAGCTATGCCAGCATTCAGGTAGAAGGTGAAATTTCCGGACTTACCCGACCTGCATCAGGCCACCAGTACTTCAATTTAAAAGATGAGAATGCACAGCTGCGGTGTGTTTTTTTCAAAAACAGTGCACGCCTTTCTCCCGTAAATCTGTCAAATGGCATGCATGTGGTACTCTCAGCCAGAGTCAGCCTTTATGAGCAGCGTGGTGATTTTCAGCTCATCGTTCAAGCCGCCATCGATGCCGGAGAAGGCCTGCTCAGAAAAAAATTCGAGCAATTAAAATCGCGCCTGGCTGCAGAAGGCTTATTCGAACTGGCAAGTAAAAGACCTTTGCCATCCTTGCCTTTACGGGTGGGTATCATTACCTCACCGACGGGAGCAGCCATCCATGACATCATCTCAGTTTTCAGACGACGTTACCCGGCTACACGATTATTGGTTTACCCTTCCGTGGTCCAGGGTGAACTCGCAGCCGAATCGCTGGTTTCAGCAATCAGCACAGCAAATGAACGCAAAGAGTGTGACGTGCTTATTCTTGCTCGTGGAGGCGGATCGCTGGAAGATCTGTGGCCATTTAATGAAGAAATTGTTGCCAGAGCTATCCATCGATCTACTATACCTCTGGTTTCAGCCGTCGGCCATGAATCTGATTTCACCATCAGCGATCTTGTTGCAGATATTCGCGCTGCAACCCCGACAGCGGCGGCGGAATTGCTGTCTCCTGATCTTACTCAATTATCAAAGGCCTATATCAGCCTGCAAACAAGGCTAACTAATGCGCTGAATTATCGTCACCAGGCAGCAAGCCAGCAATATGACCACCTGCAATTAAGGCTAAAAATATTCAAGCAGCATGTTGAGCAAGCCGGCTACCAATATAGCCTTCTATCAAAGCGACTCTACAGGTTGTCTATGCCATTAACACATGAACGACAGCATAAGCTCACTGCACTGAATGCAAGGATACATAGACCAGACAGCTCTCTAGGATACTATTCCCAGCATTGCCTCAATCTTGAGCAGCGACTGAACCGGTCTGTCAGAAATTATTTATCATCTTTCTCTGTCACGTTTACTAACCACCACAAACGCCTAGCGCAGCATCTTCCGAAAAGTCATTTGCAAAAAAAGTCTATCCAGTTTGACGGCATCTACAAGCGCTTATGGGCTAAAATACCGGAATTGCTGCAGCACAGACGCAGTCAGCTGGAGAGCAAAGTATTTACCTTGCAGGCATTAAGCCCATTGCAGACCCTT
>JAYEGM010000253.1:0-1627 GCA_034659075.1 Pseudomonadota bacterium | reverse complement strand
GATTGTCCATAGAGCAAGCTAAATCAACACACTACATTCAGTCTTGTGTTCTTTATGGGACAGCAGTGACGTAATACGTATTCTACACCTTCCAGTTAACAAAATTCTCCAACAGCCTAAGCCCGTCATGCTGGCTTTTTTCCGGGTGAAACTGCACGGCAAATATGTTGTCGCGGGCGGTTGCCGAGGTGAATTCTACGCCGTATTCGGTGATTCCTGCGACATCGGCTTCATTTTCTGATTGTACACAATAGCTATGGACGAAATAAAACCTTGCCATGTCGACAATGCCCTGCCACAACGGATGCTGCACCGTTTGCTTGACCTGGTTCCAGCCCATATGCGGGATGGAATACTGATGTCCGGTTTGTGGATCAATCATTGCCTGCGGGTCACTGGAAACATCGGTAAAATGCTTAGCATGGCCCTTGAACAGCCCCAGCGTTTTGACGCTTTTACCGTCTTCGCCATGCTCATCACTGGATTCATACAGCACCTGCTGACCCAGACAAATGCCGAGAAAGGGCTTGTTTGCCGCCGCCGCGAGAACAGCCGGCTCTAAATCTGTATCGTGCAGGGCTTTTATATAGCCGCCTATGGCACCCTGTCCGGGCAGTACGATGCGGTCTGCCGCACGGATGTCGCTGACCTTACCTGAAATCAATACATTGGCTTTAGGCGCTACGTGTTCAAAGGCTTTGGCAACTGAGCGCAAATTACCCATGCCGAAATCGACAACTACGATACTGGTCATGATTTAAAAATGCCTGATATTAACCTGTTTACCCTGACTACTGTCAGAGGGTTCCCTTGGTCGAGGGGATGTCAGAACCCATACGGGCATCCGACTCCACTGCCATGCGCACAGCGCGGCCGAAGGCCTTGAATACTGTTTCGGCTATATGGTGTGAATTATCACCCTGCAGATTATCGATATGCAAAGTCACCAGTGCATGATTACAAAAACCCTGGAAGAATTCGTGTATCAGATCTGTTTCAAATTCACCGATACTGGCACGCGGGAAGTTCACCCGGAACTCAATCTGAGGTCGGCCGGAAAAATCGATAACGACACGGCTAAGGGCTTCATCCAGCGGCACATAGGCATGGCCATAACGGGTCATGCCGCTTTTATCACCCAGTGCCTGTTTAAAGGCCTGGCCGAGTGTAATACCAATATCTTCTACCAGATGATGTGCATCAATGTGCAGGTCACCTTTGGCCTGAATATCAATATCTATCAGGCCATGACGTGAAATCTGCTCCAGCATGTGCTCTAAAAAAGGCACGCCGGTAGAGAAAGACGACTGCCCGCTACCATCGATATCCAGCTTGATCGTGATCTGGGTTTCGAGGGTGTCACGGGATACGGTTGCTGTGCGGTTGTTCATTGACTTGTTCCAAAACTGTCGATTTTGCGGGATTTTAGCAGAAAAGTGGTTTCAGGTTTCAGGTTTCAGGTTTCAGGTTTCAGGACTAAAGACTAAAGATCAAAAGCCTAATAACTTATTAACCTATGCGGTGATAGCTTTCCGATCATTTATCTTGAAACCTGAAACCTGAAACTTGAAACTTGAAACTTATTTTGCAGGAAACGTTACCACAACCGTCACACCCTTTCCTTCTC
>JAYEGM010000252.1:0-1639 GCA_034659075.1 Pseudomonadota bacterium | reverse complement strand
AATGACACCAAGCATGATTGAAATAAAAGAAACCAGTTCCTGCATAAATGGACCCATCTCTATTTGTTTATTGAAGGCGAAGAAGATTCATCCAGAACACTGCCGCCACCACACAGATCCTTGACCCCACACATCCAGTACCAGGTAGAACCCAGCATCCAAACCACGAGCAGGATCAGAGGAATCTTTACTGAAATTCTTTTCTTTTCTTTGTTTGCTGGTTCAAAATGCATGTGATTACTGTACCCAATGAGTTGCTGTCATTGCGAGCGAAGCGCGGCAATCTCTTTACTTAATCCTACCTGCATTTTCAACCCATCGGCAATGATTTTCAAGAGGACAGGCAGACAGACTTTTCTGTAATCAGGGAATGATAATTCTTTGTCCCGAACCCCGACTCCTTGATCTCCGGTTTTGATCTTACGTAACACGTAAACAGTAAAACGTCGCTCTTCCCTCTATAATCTTTGTTACAATTACTCGATGACAAATACATCACTGCTCTCCGATAAAAACATCCCCGTAGAAGACCGCCTGATATTTGCCCTCGACTACCCCTCTACCGACCAGGCTCGCGCCATCGTTGAAACACTGGGCGACAGTGTCACATTCTACAAGGTAGGACTGGAGCTCTTTATGACCGGCGGCGGTTTTGACCTGGTTCAATGGCTGACCGACCGGGGGAAGAAGGTATTCGTCGACCTGAAATTCTTTGATGTGCCGCAGACAGTGCAATCCGCCGTCAGGGCATTGAGTAAACACGGTGCCGCTTTTGCCACCATCCATGGCAATGACAGCATCATGGCCGCTGCTGCAAAAGATAAGGGGAATATGAAAGTGCTGGCAGTGACCATGCTGACCAGCCTGGATGAAGGGGATGTACGGGATCTTGGCTTTCAGGTCGATGTAAAAGACATCGTTTTATCCCGCGCAAAAAGAGCCCTGCAACTTGGCTGCGACGGCGTTATCTCGTCCGGCCTGGAAGTATCCGAACTGCGAAAAAACCTGGGTGACAAATTCATCGTCGTCACCCCCGGCATCCGGCCGGTGAAAAATACCGACGACCAGAAACGCACCGTCGATGTCGAAGAGGCCTTCCACAATGGCGCCGATTACATCGTCGTCGGCCGTCCGATCAAGGAACATGCCGATCCGAAGCAGGCAGCGACGGATATACAACGACGGATAAAAGCAATTTTTCCGTAGGGGCGGCGTCCTCGCCACGATTATTTTATCGAAAGTTTTACGTTTTACGGGTTAGGTTTTACGTAATTCGTAATACATAAAGCGTAATACTTTTTTCTATGCCCTCAACAACATTCCAGCTCTTCTCCCAATTCCTGAAGAATTTTCTGGATTTCGCCGGGCTGCGTGCAGCCGGGGCTGCTGGCCTGCTATTCGCTGCAGGGCTGTTGCAGGGTATCGGCCTGTTAATGCTGATCCCCCTGCTTGGGCTCACTGGCTTTATCAGCACTGATGCAACACCGAATAAAATCGTCACCACGCTGCAAAGCTTTTTTGATTCACTGGGCCTCAACTACAGCCTGACAACGGTACTGTTCATCTTCTTCCTGATACTGACCGCCGAAGCCCTGTTCAATCGTTACCGCAGTATTTTGCTGAACAATCTACAGCTGGA
>JAYEGM010000251.1:0-23953 GCA_034659075.1 Pseudomonadota bacterium | reverse complement strand
ATACTATCCCCGATTATTTGGTACCGGTTTTTCATAACTTGAAACTAACAGCTCATGCTATACAGCTCTACGCGCACCCTTGTATTACTGGCATCTCTGGTCTGGTACAGCGGTGCTGTCGTGCTTTTCTTTAAAAGCTCAAAGCTGCTTCTCGAGGCACAGAGTATAAATTCAAATCAGACATGGATATGGCTAGCTGTTCTGAGTGGATTAATAATCGGTGGCATTAAAGCAAAATACCTGTTCAAACGATTGTGCAGCAAAAACCTGAAGAGAATCGATGAGCTGAGTAAACCAAAACTCTGGCAGTTCTACCGAATACGCTTTTTTATCTTTCTACTTTCAATGATTTTGCTGAGTAGCTTTATATCTCGACTGGCACATGGAAATTATCCAGCGCTAATTACTATGGCAATTGTAGAAATCTCTATCGCCACTGCACTGCTTGGGAGCAGCAACTGCTTCTGGAAAAAGAAATATTAAATCCAATAATCATCAATCAAAACCCGCAACTGAAATTAAAGGGTAGCTGCTTAAATTTAAATCACTCCGACCCCTTTAATTAGACCCCTTTAATTAAGGGCTAAATATAGCGTTTCGCTACGGAGGATGATGCTGAACCCGGTTGTGATTAGTATTCATTAAAAATTTCATTAAATAGAATCAGTAGAAGTATGTATAATTATTCGCATCTATATTATCTTTCCCGGAATGCTGTCTCAGAAAAAACCGCTGGTTAATCTTATTAATGTAATGTCATGTTACGCAAGATACTTATAGCAAATCGTGGTGAAATAGCCGTTCGTATTATTCGTGCCTGTGCGGAGATGGGCATTCGCTCCGTTGCAATCTATTCAGACGCAGATCGTTATTCCCTGCATGTAAAAAAAGCTGACGAGGCATATAACCTTGGTGCTGACCCACTTGCCGGCTATCTGAATGTCCACCGCATCGCCAACCTCGCTGCTGCTACTGGCTGCGACGCCATCCATCCCGGATATGGCTTTCTGTCCGAGAATCCGGAAATTGCCGAAGCCTGTGTACGACGCGGCCTGACTTTCATTGGCCCAACAGCTGAAGTCATAAGTCGCATGGGTGACAAGACCGCTGCGCGAAAGGCCATGCATGATGCTGGCCTGCCGGTGACACCTGGCTCAGAGGGGAATTTACAGAGTCTCGAAGAGGGACTGGAACTGGCAGAGGAGATCGGCTACCCGATAATGCTGAAAGCGACCTCGGGCGGAGGGGGACGCGGTATTCGACGCTGTGACAACGCTGCGGATCTGCGAAAGAACTATGAAAGAGTCATCTCTGAGGCAACCAAGGCCTTCGGGCGAGCCGATGTTTTTATCGAAAAATGTATCGTCAATCCGCGTCATATCGAAGTACAGGTTCTTGCCGACAATCATGGTAATGCAATACACCTGTTTGAGCGTGACTGTTCGATTCAGCGGCGCAATCAGAAACTGATAGAAATCGCTCCCTCGCCTCAGCTGGATGAAGCCCAGCGCCAGTATATTGGCGGCCTGTCAGTCATTGCCGCAAAAGCCGTTAACTATACCAATGCCGGAACAATCGAATTCCTGCTAGACGATAATGACCGGTTCTATTTCATGGAAATGAATACCCGCGTCCAGGTTGAACATACGATCAGCGAAACGATAACCGGTGTAGACATCGTCGAAGAACAAATCCGTGTTGCTGCCGGCTTGCCCCTGCGCTTCAAACAGCATGAGATTCAGCGGCGTGGTTTCGCGATGCAGTTCCGTATTAATGCGGAAGATCCAAAGAATAACTTTCTGCCCAGCTTTGGCAGAATCTCACGGTATTACGCACCGGGCGGGCCGGGGGTACGTACCGATTCGGCCATCTATACAGGCTACGAGGTGCCACCCTATTATGACTCGATGCTGGCCAAGGTTATTGTCTGGGCATTAACCTGGGAAGATGTCGTCAATCGCGGTGAACGTGCGTTACACGACATGGGTCTATTCGGGATACGCACAACGATACCTTATTACCTGGAGATATTGCGCCACCCGGCATTCCGGCGCGCTGACTTCAATACCAGTTTTGTCGAAGCAAATCCCGGACTGGTCGACTATTCGACAAAAAAGCGACCTGACCACCTGGCTGCGGCGCTGGCAGCAGCCGTGGCCGCACATGCTGGTTTGTAAATAAAGAGGAAGAAACCATGCCCAAGGTTCATATTACCGACGTTATCCTGCGAGATGCACACCAGTCCCTGATTGCGACACGTATGCGCACCGAGGACATGTTGCCAATCTGCGCCAAACTGGATGCGATCGGCTACTGGTCACTGGAATGCTGGGGAGGTGCCACCTTTGATGCCTGCCTTCGTTTCCTCAAGGAAGACCCGTGGGAACGCCTGCGAAAACTGCGAGAGGCACTGCCAAATACCCGGCTGCAGATGCTGCTACGTGGACAGAACCTGCTCGGTTACAGGCATTACTCCGATGACCTTGTACGTGCCTTTATCAAGAAAACTGTCGAAAACGGTATGGACGTGATCCGCATCTTTGATGCCTTGAACGACCTGCGGAATTTACAAACGGCCATCGAGGCAACCGTGGAGGCTGGTGCCCACGCCCAGGGCACGATCTGCTACACGACAAGTCCGGTACACGACATTGAAGGATTTGTTCAGATGGGCCGTGAACTGGCCAGCATGGGATGCCACTCAATAGCCATCAAGGATATGGCCGGCCTACTGACACCTTATGCTACAGCTGAACTCTTCATGGCAGTCAAGGATGCCGTTGAGCTGCCCCTGCACCTGCATTCACACAGCACTTCCGGGTTGGCAGATATGTGCCACCTGAAGGCTATCGAGAATGGCTGTGAAAACCTGAACACGGCAATCTCCTCGTTCGCTGGAGGCACCTCTCATCCACCAACCGAGAGCATCGTTGCAGCACTAAGAGGGACAAAATATGACACTGGCCTCGACCTGGAGGCGATCCAGGAAATCGGTATGTACTTCTACGATGTGCGAAAGAAATACCATCAGTTTGAAAGTGACTATACCGGTGTTGATACCCGTGTTCAGATCAACCAGGTACCGGGTGGAATGATTTCCAACCTGTCCAATCAACTGCGTGAACAGAATGCACTAGATCGTATGAACGAGGTACTTAAAGAAATTCCCGCCGTGCGCAAGGACCTTGGATATCCTCCGCTGGTCACGCCAACATCTCAAATCGTCGGTGCCCAGGCCGTGCTCAATGTATTGACCAAAAAGCGTTATCAGACGATTACCAACGAAGTGAAACTCTATCTTCAGGGGGGCTACGGCAAGGCACCCGGCACTGTAAAACCTACCCTGCAGCAGGAAGCTGTAGGCAAGGAAGATCTCATCGAATGCCGACCGGCAGACCTGCTGAAGCCGGAACTGGATCAACTGCGCAACGAGGTGGGTTCACTGGCGGGCAGCGACGAGGATGTACTGACCTATGCCATGTTCCCGGAAATAGGCCGACAATTCCTCGAACATCGTGATGATGGCACACTGATACCTGAACCGCTAGAACCACCTGGCACAGGAGTCGCTGGCGCGGAAGCCGCGCCCACTGAGTTCAACGTCACTATTCATGGCGAAACTTACCATATCAAGCTGACCGGTGCCGGTCACAAAGGACAGGCAGAGCGACAGTTCTACTTCTCCGTTGATGGTGTACCAGAAGAACTCCTGATTGAAACGCTTGATGAGATTGTTCTTGGAGGAGGAACAACAGGCGCTGTCAGGGAGAGTATCGCCGGTAAACGCCCTGCGCCGAGTGAGGAAGGAGACGTCACTACCGGAATGCCCGGTAATATCGTCGACGTACTGGTAAGCGAAGGCGACAGCGTTGAAGCCGGTCAACCGGTACTGATTACCGAGGCGATGAAGATGGAAACGGAAATTACCGCACCTGTATCAGGCAGCGTGGAAACCGTCTATGTACAAAAAGGCGATTCAGTGAATCCTAAGGAAACGCTCATATCCATACGCAGAAAATAAACAGGGCGGTTACGCTTCGATTACTATCGCCCTATTGACAGGAACGACTTATGGGTGACCCCTATTATTTCTCTATTATTTCAAAGTGTTCCTGACCAAAGAGATCGGCCAGATGGCGGGAGATTCGCATGGGGTCGCTGTGGATACTATTGATCATCAGAACAATACCCAGACGATCGGCAGACCTCGCATATAAATACAGTAGTGCACGGCTATTGTCATGTTTACCACCGTGCCAGACCTGGCTCTTGTTAAATGCGTGATTGATACCATAGCCATAGGTCACGTTTCCAGGCACGGTCGTCCACAGAACGCTTGTGTTATTTAGAAGACTTCCTTTAAGAAGAGCGTTGGCGAATTTCGCCAGGTCGAGAATATTGGACTCCCAGCCGCCACCCGGTAACCTCCATGCTGCATTGCCAGCAGAAACATCCTTCAGGATGTGATATTCCTGATCGAATCCTTTGCGCGTGCCGGTGGCTTGTCGCAAGGAGGACATGCCAAGTGGTGTTCTGATCTTGTCATTCACCCAGCTCGCATAGCTTTTACCCGATCCTCCCTCGATAGCGGATCCAAGTAGGCTAAATCCAAAAGTTGAGTACTTGTAGCTTGTTCCAGGATCAAAACAGAGTTTCTGATTCCTGAAAACCGCCACACCCTGTTTTGCGTTGTAGTACTTGCTGGGGTGTTTACTTCGGGAATAGCTGGGTGAATAGTTTTCGTAGCAGCCTTTTTTCTTTTTGTAGTGAGTAATCCCGGAACGGTTCGACAATAGATGTCTGATGCGGATGTTTCCTTTGTTACCGTATTCAGGCCAGTAGCTCACATGTTCTGTTACTCTATCGTTCAGACTGAAGGCCGGATTTTCTTCAGCAAGTTTCAGAGTGGCTGCAGCAGTGAGTATTTTTGAAACCGAGCCCCAGCGGAAAATTGTAGTCGTTGTGACAGGTTCCCTGGTCACCAGGTCAGCATAACCATAGCCCATAGCGTAGTAAATGTTTCCATTTTTAACAATCCCGACAGCCATGCCCACGATGTTCTGCTTAGCCATCTCATCGAGCACAACAGCATCGATTTGCTCAGCAGTTTGAGCAAGCACTGCTGAGCTTGCGAACACTGCCAGCCACAAACTTGTTATTGCTACGTAAAACATGAATTAAATGGTACCAAGGGATTATTATTTCGGTCTCAATGAAGTGTGCTGAGGCCTTGTAAGTTTACCCAATAATTTGTTTTACCGCTTTACTCACCTCAGTATCAATCATTTCCATACCCAAAGTCATTTGCTGATTAAATTTCTCACCCATTTTTTTAGCTGCCTCATACGCCAATATGAGATCACCTGGCCTCTCATCAACCAGCACTTCGAATAACTGCTCTGCTTGTGACACATCACGCTTTATTTTTTCAACATCACCTGCCCTTCTTCTTTGACTAACAACCAGTTTATAAAAAGCAAAGCGAGCCGGTGCAGGCACGTTAATGAAAATACCATATTTATAAAGTAATGTTGCTGGCTGTATATCATCTAGTAAATAATCAAGAAACCGAATGGGATAAGCAAACGCTGAGAGCCCGGTAATTTCAATTGGTTTTGCAGTGTCTCTTCCACGCATCGGAGTTAACAATTCAACAGATAATTCCTGTCCTCTAATCTTAAATGTAGTCGAGGGTGATTTCCGATTCAGTGCGGGTACTTCCAAAAACCCCATGCCACTATCCAATAATATATTCGACAAATTTATGGGTTTTTTACTACGTGGAAATACAATGGGATATTTGTAATCACTGGCGAGATCAATGTCCCGAGTTTGCAACTCACTATGCCAGTTAACGCCTAACATATTTGCATAAGCCCTGAATGCAAGCGTTCCAATCACGACTCCACCTGCGAGGAACATGCCGGATTTTGCCAGCAAGGCAAGCACCTTTCCTTCATAGGCTGGTGTTTCAGTTGCTCCACCAGCGAGAAGCATAGCAACCAGTCTTGCTCGTGATGTCCGGTCATCTTCGGTGGACTCCCACAAGCCCCGCTCTTCATCAATCTTATCGAGCAGCTCTGTTGCCTCTTCACCAAGATAATGTTCACTACGCCGCTCGCCGAGACTTATATACAAATACCAGTAACGCTTGCCAGCCACCTTTTTTGACTTAAAAGATACGTTGGCTCCATCCGGTGCAGGATGGACGCACTGTTGCATAAGTTCGCTGTATTGCAGTGTCACAATATCGGGTAGTCTTTGAATACTTGCCATATCAACGTCCTATTTATACCGCAAGTATAGTATATATGCGGTATAAATATATATATTTGATTATTATAATATAATTTATACTAAAAAGTTATTACACATAGATTATATTGAATATTTACGTAGTAATTATACCGCTATACTTTAATATTGCGGTATAATTTTAGTTTAATAAAGCGTGGTCAGATAATGACGTGTGATGTGCCAGACGTGGCCTGGCATTGTGTGGCGATTGGCTCTTTGCACAACACTTTAGGGCACCTCACCTTAAAGTTGTTATTTAGCTGGGGAAATAGGCCATTTAAGGCCTGAAGGCAGCCAATACTAGCTCCACTATTCTATCTTATCAATGAGTTAGCCTGGTCCGACCCCGTTGATCCCCGTTGATCAATTGAGGGCCGCTTAGATAGTGTGCTGAAAATCTAACACACCTGACACAGAATATTGACCGCCCTCGATACGATATCAGATCCCTGTGAACATACGCTGATTATACAAATTGGATGTAGATTTAATCAGTTTAATTTGGCCACTATCTTTGTTGTTTGGGTTGAAAACTAATACATTCTCTAGCCCTTCAGGAACAGCTGCACTTGGCACAAGCATACCAACTTCTTCACCCTCCCGAAGCCATTTACTACCAACCCCTTGGGCAGATGAAGGATAAGGGAATTGGGCCCAATCATTTGGCAGACTTGAACGTGGCAAGGTAAAAAGAGAGGTCTTATCCGGCAAGTCGTAGATACCAAGTCGAAAATTCTCAGGGACAAGACGTGGTGAGGGTATGTAATTTGCCATCTCTAACAATGCTGTGCCAGGTGATAATGCAAAATATATTACAGGCATCCCGGCAATATTCCAGCGAGCACCATCTTTGTAGCTAGCACCTAGTCCTTTATAGTTATCTAAATATTTTTCAGGGCAAATACGAAAAAGATGCATCAGGTGAATTCGCCAAACTCAATTTTTCTTAGTGTTTGACTGACCCAATTACGCCCTTCAAATGTATCGAACAGATCTTCTGGTTTATCGCCGGCCAATGACTGTAATGGTGTTTTCACCCATTCTTTGGCTTTTTCTACGCCACCAAAAACTCTGGATGCCTGACGGTATAGGCGGATAGTATCCAGCATTTCTTCGCTATCAGTACGATTCATCTTTTTTACCCGATAATAGCGATGAAGGTTGCTTGAGGTAGTATCAAGAATACGGACAACTATATCCCTGTTGTCAAATATCTTTACCGTACGTTGAACAACTTTTCCAGAAATACCTTCTCTAATAGAACGTATATACTCCGCCTGGTTATCTAGCGATTCAGCTTGTAATCCCAAGTCCGCTAAAAGCTCGTTATTTTGAACACTTTCCATATTGATCCACCATAATTTAAATTCATCACTTTGATGAGATTATATCGTCATATTGATGTAAAGCAAGAATGTTTCCAAATTTTTTCCTGGGTATCTAACTAGAAAACATAGTTGTATAGGAGAAAAACTGCGGGGTAGTACCATCACAGGCTGTTGAGATTTAATATGATTCCAACGTAAAAAACGGTCATTATTTTTGCTTAAAAGGCTCTTTTTGGTACCAAAATGGGCAGTATATGCGTATGCCAGCTCTTTGACCTGATACAGGTTCGCATTTTCTCCTAGAATAACCAGTAGCACTATCGTTCCCTGTCACGGCTAAACTTCAGGAGAAATTCCTGCTTACGACAACGGTGTGTAATGCGCCAGGTGTGGCCAGGCATTGTGCGGCAATTGGCTCCTGGTATAACACATCAGGGCACCTCAATTAATTCTGGATAGATCAGGTTGTATTCCAAATCGTTCATATCAAGGCAAGGATCGCAGGACCGTTCTATGACATCCTGTCATCACGGCACTTGTGCATCCATGCACATCGTAATAGCCAGGCTATTGCGAAGATTCTTAACGCTGAGAGGGAAGATTTGGAATGGAAGGTGAATTTCAGTGGATTGATAGAGGTGCCCTTAATCCTTAAACTTGTTATTTAGCTGGGGAAATGGGCCTTCTAAGGCCTGAAGATGGTCAATTCCAGTTCCATTGTTCTATCTTATCAACGAGTTGGCTTGGTCCGACCCCGTTGATCCCGTTGATCTAAATAAGGTATAATTATCTATTGAATTCAGGCGCATATTTGTCTGCACCTCCTTCTCAGCATAGAAATTCTTTCCCCCAACGCTGACAGCTTCACAAGGTTCGTGGCTAGCAAACAGTCCTGCTAGAAGAATGCAAACCCAGACTAGCGCACGACAAAGATTAATATAGAGGCATTAATCATGCATGATGAATTAAATGAAAATGAGTACCAGGTAACAACGGTTGAAAAGACCACCGCCCCAGAAGGCATGTTGGGTGATAACTGGTATCACTATGTTATTCGAAGAGGTAAACAGGTAATAGATGGCAAAAAACCCGGTTCTCTAAAGACTGTTACAGAACACGCAGCCAGCGTGGCCGAGCTCATAAACTCACGACATCTCAGAGGTGGCCGAAAGTAGGATAATTGGGGACAGCTGTGGCCTGAAGCCTGTTATATATTCCGGGCCTTTTTTTATTATAGTTCTGATTCACTCCGCCGCGCTTGCCGTTCTTGCTCCTCTACAAAGGCTGCTGTGATTACTTCCATCACAGCATCCACATCCGCAGCTTGTGTGCTTTCCTCAAAATGGCCAGTTAACTTCGATTCAGCATGCAGCTCGCCGTCCTCATACAGCGCCCAGATTTCTTTGGCGTAGCGGCTGTCGAGCAATTCAGGGGCATAATGGCCATAGTAGCGGGTCATGTTGTCAACATCCCTCGCAAACATCGACTCGGCGTTGTTATTTCCCGCCGCATCTACTGCTTGAGGCAGGTCGATAATCACCGGGCCTTCTTCATCCACCAACACATTAAATTCTGACAGGTCGCCGTGTACCAGTCCGGCGCAAAGCATACGAACCACGTATTGCATGACAACGGCATGGTCTTCAAGCGCCTGTTGTGCGTTCATCTCAACTTCGCACAAACGTGGAGCCACTCCGCCTGTTTCATCGGTGATCAATTCCATCAGCAAGACACCGTCGAGACAGAGATAGGGTTGAGGAACTCGTACGCCGGCATTGGCCAGGCGATGCAGCGCGTCCACTTCAGCGGTCTGCCAGGTCTCTTCCTGCTGCTTACGACCGTATATTGAACGTTTCTCCATGGCACGGGATTGGCGGCTATTGCGCACTTTTCGACCTTCCTGGTATCGCGATGCCTGTTTGAAGCTACGGCTTGCCGCTTCTTTGTACACCTTGGCACAGCGAATCTCCGAACCGCAGCGCACGACATAGACGTCGGCCTCTTTTCCGCTCATCAATCTGATAATGACTTCATCCACCAGGCCATCATCAACCAGGGGTTGTATTCGTTTTGGTATTTTCATGGCGCCCTTGTACCCTATTTTAGCCTCGGAGGGAAATGCAGAAGCGTTAAAGGCGTTTTAAAGGGGTCGGAGTGATTAAAATAAAATCACTCCGACCCCTTTAATTCTCAGATATACTTCACTGCCTATGAACAACCTCGTAATTGAAATAGACGCCATCTCCCAGATGGCACTGAAGACCATGCAGGCAATAATGGCCAGGGATGCGGAAGCGCAAAAAATCATGGGTGACGATACAGGCCCGCGCACCCTCGCTTCCGCCCTGTCCGATTTTTTCCAGACCGCCGCTACGTTGGAACCGGATGAGTGCTATATGGACCCTGATGATATGAGTGAATTCGGTGCTTACGGTCTCGACCTGCTGGACAGGCTCGATTTTCTGGTCCGCAAGCTTGAGATCATGGATCAAAAGGAAAACTTATCACGTGTAGTCCCGTCACTTGCAGTCTGGCTCGCGCGCCATGACGCCATTATCGACAACCTTCAAGGTACAGCTGATGGTTTCGCTATGCTTGTAAACGGACTAAGCACACCGCAAGATCTCGCCGATATGTGCCAGATCATGGAAGAAGTCATTGCAGCAGCTTCCGAAGAATTGCAAATGGACGAGGACAGAAGCAATGAATGGCGCCCCTGGCGCATCATCAACCTTAATTCAGGCATTGCAGCCACCCGATCACTGGATCCGGAACTCATGGAGAGCACTTTCGAGAAACTGGGTCGGCGTCTACCCTATGACATGCCAGGCTTTGTTGCCGATGGCAAAAGGCAGATGCTAGCCCAGGATGTCCCCGAGGCCGTCAGTGCGGTGATGAACCGGTACGCAGAAAAGTGGTCGAGCAAACCACCTCACTAACAATTAACGGGGTAAAGTTGATTCTATTTTTCTCCAGACGCTCGCCAGCCATGGCTGTTGATCACGGGGCACGCCCGGTGGACGATAATAATGCGTCAACTCAACAAAATCCGCCGTGAGCAGATAATGGCGCCAAGTTTCAAGATCATAATAGGCACCATAACGCTCACCGTTCCAGCCTTCTTCATTATTGCCACGCGGATTTGAACTGAATAGTACGCCTTCTGGTTTCAAGGCCGCGTTAATTGCTAACAGCACCTGGGGCAGCTCCTGGCTCGGGACATGAAACAACGAGGCATTGGCAAAAACACCATCAAAGTGATTAGCCGGGAGGTCGAGTTCAAGAAAATCCTGCAACCATACCTCACAGCCGCTGTAGGAGCGCGCCATTTCAGCAAACCGTGACGCCCCTTCCAGTCCCACCGCATCATGGCCACCATCAACAAATGCCTTGAGATCACGGCCAGGGCCACAACCGAGGTCCAGTATCTTAAATGGCGCATCCCCTTCAATGTATTGCAGCAGCGCAGTGATGTTCTGATCAACATCGTGATCAATGGTACCTGCAAAGAATCCTTCAGCATTCTGGTTATAGTGACCCAGCGTTCTGGCGGAAAGCGCTTTGAGTTCTCGTAATGTATGTTTCATGATGCATAGGATAACCAGCTTTCAACTACGTTGCCCCTGGATCAACCTTTTTCAGCAGCCTGTGAATACCTTACTAACCTTCAGCCGTAAACCCAAACGCCCTGTCATGAACATAAACTAATTTACAATCTTCCAGGTACTTTGCATCATGAATTCGGCCTGCCTTAACATAGCCGGTATCACCTTTATTAAGAATAACTTCATCCCCATCTGCAATAAGCCCATCTTCTGATTGGGTATAAAATTGAATCGACATTTTTCCTTCAACAACTACCGTCATATCATCACCGAGGTGTGAATGCGGTGGTTCTGCCGAGCCGACTTCCCAGCGTTCTAACATCACTTCAGCACCATTTGGGTTTGTTGGGTAAGTTGTTCTTACAGTAAAACCTGCTGGCGTATCCGGGACAGAAACATGGTTATCCCAAACCTTACTCGTATCGCTTGTTACTTCATCGCTGTTGCTCATTGTTAAACCTCGAGGAATTGCTAATAAGTTACACTTTTTACTAACCTGAGTATTTAATGGTCAGTATGCGTAAACGTGATCTTGTAAGCCGTGCCTAATAATCAACACGAAAGTACTTAAGACAAGCAAGTGAATCAACAGTCAAGGTGTGGGGTTAATGTTAAATAAATGGCAAATCAAGGGATCAGAGTACTTGAATTACACGTAAAACCTAACACATAAAACTTAATACAAAAGGTTCATTGGAGCCTGGCCCCATTGATATAAAACTTCTATTCAATAGCGACAAAGCAATCTATTCGCCCTGGTCAAAGCGGACACACGGCCCCTGGAACTCGGCCGGTACATTCTTTGGGCATCGGCCACATTGCTCATTGCCCGGTACGGCGAACTCGATCTTGCGCGGGTAAGGCAAATCGAGGTTCTTCATAATGGTGATGAATTCCGCTTCAGTTTTGGCCATCCCCAGGCGCGGGTTGCGTTCTTTTTCCTGACCAATGCTGGAAACATGACGGCCGTTGTAATCATGCCCCGGGTAGACCAGTGTCTCGTCAGCCAGGGTGAACAGTTTTTCGCGAATGCTGCGGTAGAGGGTCGCCGAATCACCTGACTGGAAATCCGTGCGGCCACAACCCTCGATCAACAAGGCATCGCCAGTGAACACCATGTTTTGCGTGCCATTATCAACCCGGTAGGCAAAATGGTGCGAGGTATGCCCCGGTGTAAACAAGGGGTCCAGGATAATGCTGCCGAACTGAAGCGGCACTCCCTCTTTCATGGGGATGTCGGCACATTCTGGTTTTTCCAACTCGGGAAAGGCCACCTGGCAGCCGGTCTTGTCACGCAACACCCGTGCCCCGGTAAGATGATCCGCATGCAGATGGGTATCGATGGTGTAGGCCAGTTTCAGCTGCAGCAGCTGGATCATTTCGAGGTCGCGCTCGACCGTGTCGATCACGGGATCGATTAACGCGGCCGTGCCCGTCTCGGCACAGGCCAGGAGATACGTATAGGTACTGGAATCCGGTTCAAACAATTGCCTGAAAATCATGATACTCCTCAACGTAGTCAATCCAACAGTCCATATTTAAACAGATCGCGACAGGGGAAGCTCACTCCTCGGCGAGGCAGGCAATGAAATCCATCCCTTCATCGATACTTCTGAAACCAATCTTTTCGATACAACAAGATAAAAGGGGTCGGAGTGATTTTATATTAATCACTCCGACCCCTTTAACTTCGACCCCTTTAACTTGGATCTAGCATTCAGCTGAGCAAAATCTGATCCTGCTGGCTGCTGGAAAAGCCGTAATCCAAACTCGGGCACAATAGCGAATATGTGGTCAAAGATATCCGCCTGAATTGCTTCGTAATTGTCCCAGTTGATGTCATTGCTAAAACAGTAAATTTCTATCGGCGCACCTTCAGTACCGGGCTGCAGTTGCCTGACAATTAGCGTCATGTTGTCATGAATTTTGGGATGTTGCCTGAGATAATTGCGAATATACGCGCGTAGAGTGCCTATATTCGTCAAGTGCCGCTGATTAACGCTGGGCTCATCGGCTGTGTCGACATTGGCATTGTAGGACTGCAGCTCTTCCTGCTTAGACTGAATATAATCTTTCAGTAAGCCAATACCCGCAAAACGCTCGACTTCATCAGAACTAAGAAAGTGAATAGAGTTCAGGTCGATATTGATCGATCGCTTGATACGTCGACCACCCGACTCCGACATCCCACGCCAGTTCTTGAACGACCCGGCGACCAGTTGATGCGTCGGGATAGTCGAGATGGTCTTGTCCCAGTTCTGTATTGTTATGGTATAAAGCGCCACATCGACAACATCGCCGTCGGCACCATATTGCGGGACCTCGAGCCAGTCGCCGACTCGAATCAGTTCCTGGGTAGTCAGCTGTACGCTGGCCGCCAACGATAACAGCGTATCTTTAAACACCACCATCAATACGGCAGTAATCGCACCGAGCCCACTTAACAGGATCACCGGCGAACGATCTATCAGCACCGCAATCACAAGAATGCCAGCGATGATGTATAACACAAGTTGCGCCAGCTGTATGAAACCCTTGATAGGCCGGTTGCGTGCCCCCGGACGCGCTTTGTATATCTGATTTATTGCAGACAGCACGGCGGTCAATGTCAAGCTAACTACCACGATCATGTAAACGCTGGTCAGATTTCTGACCACGACCTCGACAGTAACAGGCAGGTCGGGAACCAGTAAAATACCTTTTTGAATCACCAATGCCGGTACGATATGTGCAAGCCTGCCAAATACTTTTTGATCGACCAGTGCATCATCCCACAGGACACTCGTGCGTTTAACAAGCTTGTGAACCAGGATCAGCAGTATACGCCTGGTAATGAAATACGCTATGACCGCGCCCAGTATCAACCACACATAGCCTGCGATAGCAGGAAATAGTGGGTGAATAGTGGCAAGTTTTTCAAACATTTGTGATTTGCACTCTCAATCTCGTAAAACGTTATCTGTCCCTGATTGTTACTCTATCAGAAACCCTCAGGGTCGGACCATCACAGGCCGTTGATATTTAAAACAATTCCAATGTAAAACAGTCATTATTTTAGCTTAAAAGGCTCTTTTTGGTAGCAAAATGGGCAGTGTAAGCGCATGCAAGCTCTTTGACCTGATACAGCTTCGCATTATGGTGGACTGATCGTCCTTTCTCCTTGATGCCCAACTATTCTACCTGGCATTGTGTGGCGATTGGCTCCTTGCATAACACTTCAGGGCACCTCAATTAATTCTGGATAGATCAGGTTGCATTCCAAATCGTTCATATCAAGGCAAGGATCGCACGACCGTTCTATGACATCCTGTCATCACGGCACTTGTGCATCCATGCACATCGTAATAGCCTGGCTATTGCGAAGATTCTTAACGCTGAGAGGGACGATTTGGGATAGAAGATGAATTTCCATGGATTGATAGAGGTGCCCTCCACCTTAAAGTTGTTATTTAGCTGGGGAAATGGGCCATTTAAGGCCTGAAAATGGCCAATACAAGCTCCATTATTCTATCTTATCAATGAGTTGGCTTGGTCCGACCCCGTTGTTTTCTGTTTATTTTTGTTTTCCGTTTTGTTTTAATGTCCGTTGTTTTAATGTTATGACGAGTGTCTTATATATTTATATATTTTTAAGCGCATCTTGCGATGCGGAATGCCAGCATCCATGAATTCTGGCCCTTCAGTGATAAATCCGAATCGTTCATAAAAAGTCAGGGCCGAAATCTGCGCGTTTAGTATGACCTGGGGCATTTTCCTGGCAGTTGCTTTGGCCAGCAGAAGACGCAATATGGCGCTGCCGACGCCCATTCCCCGACAAGTGCGGAGCACCGCCATGCGGCCTATGAGACCATCGGGTGACAGTCTTCCTGTGCCTATGGGGCGGTTGGCGTTGTCGATCGCCAGTACGTGCTCGCAAACAGCATCCAGATCATCCCATTCAAGTTCAATCGGCACTTTTTGTTCGATAACAAACACTGCTTCCCGAACCTCGCGCAATAAAGCGATGTCTGCGGGCCAGGCGGCGCTACGCAGTCGATATTCCTCAGAGTCAGTCATCAGACAGGAGATAACCGGAGTTGTACAGCAGCACCAGCGTGGCCAGGGTTCGGCTGTCTAGCTGCTCTGGAGGCGGGAGATCTACCGTATCTGCACTGGTGTTACACAGGGACAATACCAGCGAGCGATCTGATTGTTGTAAGTCAATGGACTCGCCACAGACAAAAAGACTCAGTGTCTCAGAATCTATGTTTGCAAATGCAAAGCGAGCGAATGGATGTCTGGTCAGCAATCTGCCGGCCATTATTTCTAAAAGCAATGTTTCTGCAGAGATTGCAGGGGATGCCGGATAGATCTCCAGATGATCTTTGACCCGGGTGACCAAACGCCCGAACCAGCGTCGTTGTTGCGCAGGGGACAGCTTGTAGCTGCTGATAATCTCATCGACCTGAGCAAAGGCCCCGGCGTCTATCTCAGCGCTGTGTGTCTGTAGCGACAGATGTGGATCCTGAAAATGCCCTCTGCCCAGGCCGGTTTCCAGCAGATGTTGTGACCAGTCTTCCAGCATTTCCTGATGGGAAGGTGCACGAAACCCGACCGAACTGGTGACGCACTCCCCCTCGGCAACCCCCCAATGGGGAATGCCAGGGGGTAGATACAGCACATCTCCGGGCTCCAACAGCCATTCGTCCTGGACCGAGAACTGTTTCAGTACTTGCAGATCTACATTCTCCAGATAGCCCGCTTGTACATCTTCCATCGCGCCGATTTTCCAGCGACGCGTGCCGGCCGCCTGGATCAAAAAAACGTCGTAGGAGTCAACATGAGGGCCAACCGACCCTTGATCTTCCGCATAGCTGACCATGATGTCATCGACTCTCCAGTCAGGAATAAACTGGAAATGTTTCAGCAACACTTGTACTTCCGGCACAAACTTATCGACATCCTGCACCAATAGCGACCAGTGCGACGCAGGCAAACTGGAAAAATCCTGTTCTGAAAAAGGGCCATGCCGGAGTTCCCATGGGCGCTCGCCATGCTCCAGTACGATCCTCGATTCCAGGTCTTCTTCCATTGCAAGCCCAGCCAGTTCGTTGGCTTCCAACGGAAAAAAATCGGCCTTAAAAGCGTTGCGAATGAGGAGCGGCTGCTGTTGCCAGTAGGTGTTGAGGAAGGTCTCAACCGAAAGATCATCGGGAAATTGCATGGGTGGGATTATACCCTGCAAACTGATACTTGAAATCGTCCCAGTATTCAACTTTTCTCAGATAAAAGACCATTGATCCTTTTTGTTTCTCTTTGAACCTGACTTTCCAGACGATCCTCCCATAATGGGAGGAAGCATAAGGAGATGCTATGAGGATTATTTCGAAAAGGACTTTACGTGAATTCTGGGAATCCAGCTCTGACTATTTAAATTCCAAAGGCCAGTTAGAGGCCTGGCACGCTAAAGTTGAGAAAGCTGACTGGGATACACCACAAGATTGATGTGGAGAATATATGATGGATATTAAACCACTAAAAACTGAATCTGATTACGAGGCTGCGCTAGCTCATATAAGCGACCTAATGGATGCTGAACCTGATACTAAAGAAGGTGATGAACTCGAGGTTTTGAGTGTGTTAGTTGAGAAGTATGAGACCATGCACCACCCTGTCGATGCACCAGACCCGGTGCAGGCGATTCGTTTTCAGATGGAGCATTATGGTTTGAAGGATAAGGATTTAGTTGAGTATATCGGGCAATCAGGCCGTGTATCTGAAGTCCTGGCTTACAAGAGAAAGCTGACGCTGCCGGTGATTCGAAGGTTGCAAGCGGGTCTTAATATTCCTACTGAGAGTTTGATTCAGGATTATGAGTTGAAGCGGGTGTGAGTTTGAATATGGAATAAATTGTGGATAAAGGGGACGGAGTAATTTAATTTAAAATCACCCCCCCTTTAATTATTAATTCTGGAAACGGTGGTCTGTCAGTCATTATATCTGTCCCCGTTACTCCGCTATCTTAAAATCTACTTTCCCAAAATGCGGATTCTCAGTAACAGCCTCAATACTCACTACCTGCTCTAACACAATAAACTTGTTACCTGTTTGCATTTCCAGCACAAGACACTCTTCTTTATTCTCATTCAATTCCGTCTGAAACGCTTTACCTTGAGCTACCTGACCGTTCACAAGAACAAGACGCATCTCAAAGCGATACATGCAGGCTATTTCAATATAATCATGGTTAGAACAGGAAATCATAAAAAGCCCTTAATTAATTTAATACTAGAGGGAACATTGGGGCCAGACCACGATTCTTTTTCGTTTATTCATTCAGCAGGTTTGCCAGCCGACGCCGGTAGTCCGCCGCCTGCTGGTGTTCATTCGGCGCCAGCATATTGGTAATCGTAATGATCATTTCACGCGCAGCGCCCTGCTTGAAATCAGGTTCCTGTTCCAGCACTGTGAATAATTGCTCCATGGCACCGTCATAGTCATGCTGGCTGACCAGGCAGACCGCCATATCAAAACGAGCAGCGTGATTGCCGTCATCTTCAGCCAGCCTTGCAGTCAATTCCTCGATACCCGATGTCGATGCAGCAAGATCGGCAAAGGTGAGCTGACCGGTCAATGACTTACCCATCTCACTTTCTCTATCCCGCTCTGGCAGCTTGTTAAATAGTCCTCTGGCCTGATCCAGCTGGCTGGTATCGATGAAGATCTGCACCATGTCCATTGCCACGCGGGTATTACCCGGATCTTCCTGTATCGCCTGCGTCAGCAGCAGGATGGCACCCGGCGTATCACCGGCCATATGTTTTTCCCGTGCCTGGCTGCGCAACTCATCCGAGGCTCGAAACACACCGATGCCTTTCAGCACGACACGCAGTTCCTCTTCATGCATCTGCCCAGCCTGGGTAAATGTCACTTCCCCATCCTGAAACACCAGTAAAGTGGGGATATTCTCGATCTTGTACTGCTCACGCAGCCCCTGCTGCTCATCGATATCGACTTTGGCGAAAACAAACTGGCCGGCAAACTCGTGCGCGAGGTCATGCAGCACATCGGCCATAATCATACAGGGCTCGGACCAGACGCCAAGAAATTCCACCAGCACCGGTAGTTTGTGAGAGTTCTCGATGACGTAGCGGGGAAACCCCTGCTCGCCGACTTCCAAGATAAATACTTCCTGATTCATTGTTACGCTTGCTCCACTAATCCTGTTCAGTGCTTTAAATTTACTAATTTAACGTTTCTTCGACCAGTTCTATCACCACTTTATCCCCTTCATCTTTGGCATGCACTTCGGCCAGGCTGGGACAGCAGTTTACCAGGTAGGCACTGGAAACAGAGGCAATTGCCTCGTTTTCCTGCTGCAGCGCTCTCAACAAGTTCATCACAACAAATGTTGCACGCTGCTTGATATCTGGTTCTGCAATCAGTTCGCCATATAGCTTGATGCCAGCATCCATGCTGCGGTCCATGTTATCCAGGAACGCCAGTTGTTCGTCTGCGAGCACAAGTTCCCGGTCAACTTCATGAACGACCTGATCATTGACCAAAAAAGTTAATGTATTCATCATATGTGTACGTGTAGAAATCTCATGTTATCAAACTCGATCACCGTCATGACAGGACCTGGCCACTCTGCGCTTTTGCATCCTGGCAGTTCCCTGTTGAATGTCACATTCCGGTTACAAGGGCCGAAGGGATTAAATTTAAATCAATCCCATACCTTTGATGAATCTTATTCGTCCTCGGGAACACCCTGCCATAACATTTCATAACCAACTTCAAACGTTGAATCACAGAAGCTGGCAAGATGTGAAAAGTGTTCTTTGAATAACGCATCGGCATGAGATTTTTCATGCTGCTCGAAAGATTTCCAGTAAGTCACGATGACCAGATCACCCATGTTCTGTTGAACCCGCTTGTCTTCGGCATCTGGCATGACGGAACCTTCCTCTGAAATAAATCCGGCATTTTTATATACCTGCCCGCCGATAAAGCCGCCGTTGTCATCACCATAATTGTTCTTGACGACGTTGCACATTTCACCCAGCGCAAGCTCAACATCACTGACGGTAACACTGTCTTTCAGATCAACAACATTGAACAGCATAACGCAGCCAAACGGGATACTTATTGGATTAAACATTTCATTCTCCTGTCAGTAAAAAGGAATCGGTGAGAAATCAAATACTCTGTCCCTCATTGTATATTAGTTCAATAAACCGGGTATGCCATCGACCAGTAAGTCACTTCGGCCCCTTTAATTCTTATCGCTATTGCTGGGTGTGCAGGCGTGAATGCTGCACGATGAAAACGGTCAGCAACGGCGCCACCAGCCCGATCAGCAGAACCGTGATCAATATCCAGCCCAACTCGCTGTAGTCGGCAGCGGTCGTAACGACGTCGTCGACGCGATCGCGAACCTCACGTGTCACTGTGAAGATTTCATTCAGGTAGCGGGTGCCCAGGCTTGCGGCCGATAGCGCTAGGTTGGTGAATGACGCCATCACCGCGAAAAATGTAGCTTTCAAATGTGGCGGCGCATTCTTCGCAATCCATGCCAGCATCGGGATCATCGAGATCTGGCCCAGCGGTGATTCCATCATGGTGTCGATGACTGCGATAAAACGTGCGTCGACAACACCGCCGGTGCGCGCTGCGGTCCATTCGTGCAGACCGTAGTATAGTCCGATGTTCGGTAACGCCAGGATAGCCCCTGCGATCGTCAGAACTACTATGACAAATGCGATTGAACGTTTCGCCATCATTGGCCGCAGTACGACCATGCCGGCCAGCGTCAGCAGGGAAGCAATCAGCGCCAGTACCGACAGAAACTGCTGGTCGAAAAAGAGCACGTCGATTTCAAACCAGGTAGCGCCGGGACCGGGTAGCGGGGTGGCGCGAAAGACAAAAATGATGACCGCGGTGCCAACCAGCATGTTGCGCATTTTCGGTTCGAGTTCGAGCATCAGCCGATACATCAGGAACACGACGATCGACATCGAGCCGATGAAAATGATTTCCTGCGCAAATGGTACATCGCTGATCCCCATGGTCAGCGTAAAAATGACAAACACCAGGCTGCCGCCCAGGATCCACCAGTTGGGGTGGGTTTCAGCGGCGGGCGCGAATAACAGTTTGTCGATGGCCGCGTGATCCTGGCCCTGCTCGCGCATGCGTTGCGCGCGTCGTCTAAGCATCACCCCGCCCAGAATAACGCCGGATATCGATAGTAAGGGGATCGCCAGCGCCAGCAGGTAGATTTTGGCGTAGATCGCGATCTTAATTTCCTCGGTCATATCTTCGACGCCACTGAACATCGTGATATTTAGCGCGGCCACCGCGGCCAGTCCGCCGATAATGGCGAAGCGCCCCAGGGTCTGCATGGTCGTATGCATGACCTTGATTTCATCATCCGGATAAGGATCGCCATGTTCGTTGATGGTCGGCACCGCCTCGACCGTCATTGCGTCCGCCACCACGTCCTGTACCACGTAACCGGTTGGCGCCAGCAGCGTCGCAATGATGAACCATACTTCGGCCTTCATGATTTCGGCCATCGCCTGCGTATGCGCTATAATACCGTACATGATCAGGATGCTCAGCGTAATCAGACCGGCGCCGATATAGACCAGCAGTGCTTTGCGGCGCCAGATCAGATCGACCAGGTGCCCCAGCGGCATTTTCAGCGTCCACGGGATCCCCACCCAGAATGCCAGACCGGCGAGAAAGGCGGCGGAAAGGTCAAGATACTCCTTGATGAAAAAGGTACCGACGATCGCGGTCAACCCCTGTACGCCCGCAGCCAGGTAAATCATTAGCGGCGGCAGGTATGACCAGCGGAACTGACGTCCGAGATCGAGAAAAGTAGCGTCGAACCAGCGCCAAACTGGATTATCGGTCATGATCACTCACTTTGAGAATAAAAACTGAAGCCTATTATCACATGCTGAAAAATCGATGCAAATCAATAAAACATCAACAAAAAATTAAAGTGGATGAACTAATTAAAGGGGACGGAGTGATTAATATTAAATCACTCATACTCCTTTATTCTTTATTGCATGAATTTAGATAGCAGGGCTTTAAGGTAAGGCGCATAGGTCAATACCGCACCTGTTTTGATGCCCAGATCATTGAAGGCATCCAGCATTTTTTGATAGGCCGCTTCGTCTTCAGGTTCCACTTTCAGAAATTAAATCACTCCGACCCCTTTATTTCTAACAGGCCTGTAAGAAAATCATTTGCAACGCGAAGATCCATCGTTACGAATATGCACATGCTATACGACAGGATGATGAATTTTTACCTGTTTGTTCGTCTTCTACACGTATAACGTAATCGTCATAAAACCATCACAATTCTGTCACATCTTAAGAGTATAAATTCAAAGCGATTACGATAAATGGAGAACACTATGAAGCCAGTTACGTATCGCACAATCTGGATATCCGATACTCATCTAGGACTTAAAGCTTCCCGCACAGAATACCTCTACGACTTTCTAAGACATACAGAATCAGAATACCTGTACCTGGTAGGAGATATCATTGATCTATGGAAAATTAAGCGTGGCTGGCACTGGCCGGAAATAAACAACCGCATTGTTCGGTTGGTCATGGAAAAGGCAAGTAAAGGAACGCGTGTCGTTTATGTACCAGGCAACCATGATGAATTTTTTCGTGATTACAATGACACCTTTTTTTCCGGTATACAGATAACAACAAGAGCGGAACATGTTACCGAAGATGGCAAAAAACTTTTAATTCTTCACGGCGATGAGTTTGATGCCATAACGCTGAACAACAAGTGGATAGCGAAACTCGGCAGTGAAGCCTATGACCTGCTGATCACAATGAATCACTGGTTCAATTGGGTGCGAAGAAAACTTGGCTTTGGCTACTGGTCACTATCCAAACACCTCAAGAACAAGGTCAAGGAAGCTGTTAACTACATCAGCAATTTCGAAGAGGCCGTCGTACATGCCGCACGCCAGCATGGCGCAGATGGTGTTGTCTGCGGTCACATACATCACGCCATCATTACGGATTACGATGGAATCAATTATGCCAATTGCGGCGACTGGGTAGAAAGTTGTACTGCATTGGCGGAAGAAGATGATGGCAAACTGCGCCTGATCCACTGGCTGGAAGAAAGCGCTGAACTAATAGATGGAGTACAGCCACATGAAGATCGCAATCGTGACAGACGCGTGGTCACCACAAATTAATGGTGTCGTTATTACTCTTAAGCAGACCCTTGCCCAGTTAACAAAACTGGGGCATCAGGTAGCCGTCTTCAACCCGTCAGATTTCCTTACGTTTCCGATGCCGGGTTATCCGGAGATACGCCTGTCATGGCTACCAGGGAGAAAACTTGGCCGTATGCTGGATGCTTTTAATGCAGATGCCATACATGTATCTACAGAAGGCCCGCTTGGCCAGGCAGCTCGGCGTTACTGCCTGAAAAACAGGTTAAATTTCACTACGGCCTACCACACCCGCTTTCCTGAGTATTTACGCCTGCGATTACCAATACCTTTTTCATTGTCCTATGGCTACATGAGACGATTCCATAACTCTGCCAGTGCAACCATGGTCGCAACACCATCACTGGAGAGGGAACTGCGAGCCAGGGGATTTACAAATTTAAGACGCTGGAGCCGGGGTGTCGATATTGACCTGTTTCAGCCACAAAATGAATCTCACTTCAGTGGAGACAGGCCTATTGCAGTCTTTCTTGGTCGTGTAGCCGTTGAAAAAAATATCAAGGCATATCTAGATCTGGATATCACGGCAACCAAGTACATTATTGGGGATGGACCTGAGATGGACATACTGAAAAAACAATATCCGGACGCCCATTTTGTTGGTTATAAAACTGGCGAGGATCTTGTTGCACATCTCGCTTCTGCAGATGTAATGGTATTTCCCAGCCTGACAGACACCTTTGGCCTGGTGTTGCTGGAAGCCATGGCATGCGGAGTACCTGTTGCTGCATACCCGGTTACCGGCCCGAAAGATATCATAGAAAATGGTATTAATGGGTGGGTAGATGGTGACCTTGCCTATGCAGTAGAACAAGCGCTTAATGTTTCTCCGCAAAGATGTAAATCATACGCAGAAAAACACTCATGGGAACGTGCGACGAACCAGTTCCTTTCAAATCTTGTACTTGCTAAAAGTAAAAATAGCAGTATTCAGATATCACATGAAGCCACAGCCTCATGGTTATAGCAGATATGGAATTTTCGATATAGCTATATCGCGGTGATTGTTTAGGCGAGTCTTTGTCTGCGTCGTCGGTTGAATTCCCTAAGCAGGACAAGAGTCTTGCTACGACGTATATGTATAATCTGCTGTTTCTGTTTGATTATGCGTTGGGCATGCGGGTCATTTGTGGCCATGGCACGTTGTTGTAGATTCCGTGCTACCTGTTTCAGGTCCTGAAGCATAGACTTAATTTCATCGCATTCACGCTGCTGACTGGCAAGTTCCCAGTCGAACAGTGTTAACAGTAATAACCTGCTTGTTTTGCTGTATTTCATCGTCCGCCAGCCGCCACAAGTCCTTATTGCCTTCTGGCATCAAACTATAACGACTTTCTGAAAAAAAAGGGGTCGGAGTGATTAAATTTAAATCACTCCAAAAAACGGGGTCGGAGTGATTAAATTTAAATCACTCCGACCCCTTTATTTGATGGGGTGCTTGAAGAAGCAGGTGCTGGATT
>JAYEGM010000250.1:0-7265 GCA_034659075.1 Pseudomonadota bacterium | reverse complement strand
TCACACCCCGCCAGCTTATCTGAGCATCGCAGGGAACCCATAATGCCTTTTATTATGGGCAAGCTTGCGGGTGCTCTTTCTTTTGGTTACTTCTCTTTGAGCAAGCAAAGAAAAGTCACTCGCCCATGAAGGGCGAAAGCGTGGCTAAATTCAAGAAATCGAATCAAGTAGAAAACACCACAAGAAGAGGCAGCCATCAGCGGTGCGCCAGCACAAAATCAAGAGCCACAGCTACTTGCGAAGCAGTTCCACCAGCCAACTACCAAGATCCGAAATCTCCTCAGCTGAAACCGAATGCCCCATCGGGTAAACCGTCCACTGCACAGACATTTTTCTTTCAAGCAGTAAATCGCGGGTAAACAGACCAAGCTCCACAGGCACGATTGGATCCTGGCTGCCATGCCCCATAAAAACAGGTGTGCTGCTGGCGAATACTGATGCAATCTCATCAACAGTGTTATGCAATGGCAGATAAGCGGAGAGAACAATTATTCCTGCCAGCTGCTGTGGATGCTGCAGCCCCTGGTACAGTGCAATTGCTCCTCCCTGCGAGAAACCAGCAAGAACAATACGTGTTGAGGATATGCCCATCCTGATCTGTTCTTCAATCAGGCCGGCGAGGGTATTAGCCGACCCTTTTACCCCTTCTGCATCTTCCTTTTCATTGATAGTCATACTGCGGATGTCATACCAGCCGCGCATTTCCATCCCACCATTGACTGTAATGGGTCTGACTGGGGCATTAGGGAAAACAAATCTTAACGGCAGGGAATCCGGCAGGCCCATCAAGGGGATGATGGACTCAAAGTCATGTTTATCTGCACCGAGTCCGTGTGCCCATATAATACAGGCGACGGGTTCTCTGCCTGTCTCTACGACCAGGTTATCACTAGCAGTCTGCATAGCAAGCAGCCCAATCAGGGTTTAGCAGGCAGCTTATATCTTCAGCTCGCCGCCATTCAGGCTGTCCAGTTCAGCAAGCTTTGAACGCGTGCCTGAAGGGTCTGTATAGCGGTCATTCAGCCGTTCAGTCTGCTGATTAGCCGACTGGATGATTGACTCCAACTTTCTTTTTGTGCGCTTGCTCCAGCCAACCGGTTCCGGCTGAAAGATACTGCGGTTAAACTGCGTGCTGCTACGAAAGGCAAGGCGCAAGTTCGGATCACCAGGCCCTTTCTGAGCAGGGATCCTTTTCTCAATTTTCCTGGCAAGCTTTCTACGCCACCAGAAATGAAGCAGCAGATAAACAGCAAAAGCAGAGGCTGCAGAAAGTATCGCGGGTACAATATTTGCCGAGGCCCAGGCAGCAACTTCCTTATACCCCATACCAATGCCTGAGAGTATTCCAACTGCACCCACTGCAACCAGTGCTGCAAAAACTGCATCGCCCCAAAGAACTCGTGTACGCCAGCGAGTAATATATCCTTTAAGTTCAGGAATAATAGATTCTTCAATATATTTCGAAAGTTTTTCTATGCCACCAACAATACGATACGAACGCTCAACTTCGACTTCCGCCATACGGGCGGTAATGTCCGCCATATCGGCATCGCGCTTCGACTGAAAACGAGCCTTTCGTGTCTCGTCTTCTATTTGTACTGCAGCATTCTCATTATAGATGGTAAAGAAACGGCCGGCTGTCAGACCTTTTTGCGCCAGGGCCCGTTGCCAGGCACCCACTACATCTTCGGGGTTATCTTCTCTGGCAGCTGTGTCAATCTGATTCAGGATATACATAAACTTATTGGCATCCTGCCGGTCAACGGTGGCTTCGACAAGATGGTTTAACGTATCCTGCATCGCACCCGGTTCCGGATGGCGGGCATCAAAGAATAATAAGACTAGATCTGATAAATCTATAATATGTGATGAAATTCGCAATATTGAGGTACGCTGGGCATCGGCATCAAAACCCGGTGAATCGATAATAATCTTGCGCTTAATATGATCAGCATTGCTGGTTTTAAGCTGCAGGAATGAGTCAATTCGGCGCCCCTCTCCTTCAGCCACCTTCTCAATCTCACGACTAATTTGATAGAAAGGGAATCTCGCATCACCGTTTAACGCCATGCCGGGTAATATACGAGGCTCGCCTTCCCCGCCATAACAGACCACAGTAAATTTATCGTCAACAGCCTGGTTTCCTGTTGATTGTAAATCCTGGCCGAGATAGGTATTAATAAAGGTCGATTTCCCTGAGGAAAACGTTCCAAGGATAGAAATCATCGGCCACCAGGCTATGCGCAGAGCAAATGATTCATCCCTGCTTAATAGCCCCATACGGTAGGCCATCTGGTCTAATTGCTTATAAGATACCAGCGCTTCGGAGAGAACCGAATTCTCCATTGTAATATGCTGTTCCAGTTTGGACAGCATCGTTTTCAGACGTTTTGTTGTGCGTAGCGAAAATGGCCACATTATTGTTGTTACTCCTGTTTTAGAATCTTCTTACCGGAAGAGCATGTCCATACGGGTTGTACGTATACCTTACCTGAGATGCTGGCGTAGTAATTGCCTGGCCTGCAGGCGCCGGGGCTGTGCTAGCAGGCTGCGGGTAATAGGCGGTCGGCTGACGGGGGTACAAAGGTGGTGTTATACGGTTGTTTGACCGACCATATGGCCGGGAAGAGCCAAATGGCATAATTTTATCAGCCATATTAAATGGCGCTGACACATTACGGTTTAATTGCCACATATTGTATTGCATATGGCTGACACTGGTATTCATCTCATGGATATTACCGGACAGTGTCCGTATATCCTTTGACATAGGCTGCATATAGGCGGTTGCATCGGCAATCCGGGTCATTTTCCCCGATATCTCACCCAGGTCTTCAGTAACGCTCGCCGTCATCTCGCGCACACTCTTCGATACATCAGAAATATCATGCGTCAGATTATAAATAAGATAGAAGCCATAAGAGGCAAGAAGTATAAAGGCTACCATGGAAGGATATACAATCAATTCCCATCTACGGGCACTCGCTTGAAAACTGTCTGCCAGTCTGCCCATGCATTCCGCACCACCTTCGATAGCTTCAGCGCTTAATGCATTTGTCTGTTCTTCTGTATTACCCATTCCTGAAAACTCCTTTATATTCTAAAAATCCCCCGCTGCCCCCTTCTGCATAATGTCCAGAATAATCTTCTTTACATTCATGGCCTCTTCCTTGAGTTCAGGCGGCAATGGTTCACCCCCATATATCATGAGGTCCATATTCAGGCTGTATAACCATGCCTGACCCTGTTTGTCTTCTACTAACGCAACACGGCATGGTAAATATGCCGAATATGCATCTTTGTAATCCATCATTTTTGCCGCTGTAGCAGCATTGCAAAACATAAATATCTGTGCATGCCGGTATGGTTTTCCCGTCATGGACTCAACTTCCTTATATAACGGCAACTCACCCACATTTTTTATATTGTGGTCATTTGCTGCAATCTTCATGCTCTGTATAGCATCATCAATTGAAACGCCGTCTTCCAGCTTATACTTCCATGTTGTCGCTTCAACCGCATTCCCTGCCTCAAGTACATTCCCTACAAGTTCCTTGTAGACCTTAAATGCACCTGGATCAAACTCAGCCTGGAATTTCTTAATTTGCGGATACATCATTCCCGCAACAACCACTGCAGCCAAACCGACAACAGCTAAAATATTACGCAACAGTCTGATTAAAAACATATTTTCTCCTTTCCTCTGGCGGGGCTGACAGCTTTCGCATTGCTATGCAATAAGCTACCAGTATTTTTTTTGTAGTTTTTCTGCTATCGCGGGGTCGTACTGCGATAAAAGTTTTATAATGCTAATAGCTTCTTGCTCCCGATGCAAATTTAAATAGCGCGGAATAGCATTTTTATAGGCCCATGTGGCGCCATTCTGATTTCCTTGCTGTAACAGCATATTACCTAATTCTGCCGCCGCTTCCGGCATATCCTGATATTTAAACATCAGACTTTCATAGGATTTTTGTGCAAGTCCGGTTTTCCCTTCCCAGTATAATCTTCTCGCCTCTTTCAAAGCAGTGTTGTAATCGCTTGCAGCCGTTGCTGTATTTTCAGCTTGTACACTGCTACCCGCCAGCAGGGGCACACTTTCCTGTCTACCGGCAGCTGTTGCCTGCGAATTATCATCAACAATGCCACTGAACTCAGGGTCATAATTCTCCGGGGGGAAATTTGACTCTACTGTTGATTCTGTAGTGGGGTTCGCCATGTCTGCAACAGGCTTATTAACGCCTTCAAGCACGTCCTGCCAGGGATCACCTTGCTGTAGCTGCGGCTGTGATTGTGGCTCAGGCTGTTGCTGCGGCTCAGGCTGTTGCTGTTGCTGTTGCTGTGGCTGTTGCTGTTGCTGTTGCTGTTGCTGTTGCTGTGGCTGTTGCTGTGGCTGTGGCTCAGGCTGTGGCTGCTGTACAGGCTGGCTCTTCACCACTACACCCGTTACCGGTTCAGCAGGAATACTCCTTTCCTGTATTTTTTCTGCCTCTACAGTATCGGCAACGGGCTCTACAGAAGGCTGCTTTAAGTCATTTAGCGGGGCCTGACTAACACCATCTGCCTGCCCGCTAAAATCACGCTTCAGGTCATCCCAAAAATAGAAAGCGAAGGCAAACGAGACCAGCAGTATGATTGACAGTAGATGACAGAGTAACCAGCGGAATATATTCATAACAGATTTTTTTGCTGAACATTCATTTTATCTACAAAAATAGCCTTGCTATTTCCCGCTCCCACCTGTTTTATTTTTCTTCTTTTTTGCCACACCTGATCTAAACAGGCTGCGCGACAGGCGCCACACTTCTCCAGCCGCTTTATTGGCTGGCATCATCTCAAACACAGCCAGCCCTTCACTAAATGCACGTCGGTAAGCGGTTCTCTGGTAAAGATAACTTTTCTGCATCTTTAAGCCATTAATCATAGTCAGGGCTTCCATTGCCTCCTCAGTCTCTGTCACTTTTGGATGGGTATCAGCTCTGTTCATCACACCAGTAATGATTGCATCATCTTTGCAATTTTTTCGTACCAGGTCCATAAAGCGCTGTGTTGACCATACATCTGCCTGCGAGGGTGCGACCGGGATAATAATACGGCCAGCCAGTGTCATTGCTTTTTCCATTGCAGGTAAATCTGCCGTCCCGACATCAACAATGATCTCATCAAATTCTTTTCTGAGCTTTTTATTCAGCTCCTGAAAGACAGGGACCAGAGGGGAATACTCCATTTCCTCCCGAACATACATAACATCGGTCAGACTTCCCTGAGGGTCAAGGTCAACGGCTGCTGTTTTTTTGCCCTGGGTGGCAAGCCAGATTGCCAGATTAAAAGCAACGGTACTTTTGCCTGTACCCCCCTTGAAATTTCCTACCACTGTTATCACAACTATCTCCTCTGAGGTTGGACCGGCTCATCAAGTCTACGATAACCTTCAGGCAGCATGAACAAACTCGCATCAGGCTCTTTTACCGTGATATTTTTTAATTCTCTAACCGAACCATTCGGGAAGGCTTCTCGAATTGTAATTCCCAGTTCGGCATCATACCAGCGCGTTCCTGATTGCGTCTTACCATCTACCGCCGTCATGACGACTTCCCAACGCTCAGTCTCTCTTCCATTTATTTTTTCTTTACCTACCATACTCGCATTAATACTGACGCCATTCGGCAACTGCTCACGTAAGGTGATGCCGCGTTTGGTATCCAGCCATTGTTCAATTTTGAACTCCTGCTGATTCGGACCTGTACGCGTTATTAGCCAGTGTATCGCTGGTTGACCATTTACCTCTTGTTCGCCCATTTTTACACATTTTGATTCAGGCATATTGTCGCAGGGATTTTGCACAACAGCACCTGGCATAGTTAATGGCGCCGGTGATTGTTGTTCAAGATATTCCTTTTTCTCAGGATATAAAACTCTCATCATGCCGCTGCTGGCTAAATACTGCTGGACTATTTTGCCCTGCGGAGTCGACATTTCTATTCGTACCGACTTGTCCCCTGAAACATATAAATTCATGCGTGTCGTTTGCATGCCGGGTGCTGTCTGTATCGCTTCAGCAGAAAAAGACCGCTCACCCGCATAACTGCCTGGTACTACGGAAAGAAAAACCGGTAGCAATATAGCGATAGCTAATTTCATACAAATGGACCTCATTATTCAATTGCCTGTATCAGATCACTGCAACTCGGCATAAATTTCGGGTTTACCTTCACATCTGGAAAATAAATATTTCAACGATACTCACCACATGCCTGGGCCTGAAAAAGGCATCCAGCCATTCCCCATGCCAAAAGGAGACCCTGTGCCTGTATAACCACCAAAGGGAGACCCTCTTCCTGAATTGCCACCAAAAGGAAATTCCCCCATAGGATTATAACCCTGTCCAAAACCTGTCGGATATCCCGGTTGATATCCACGTTGCGGGTAACCACGTGGGTATGATGAGAACTGCCTGTCAGGATATGCAGAAGCGTCTCGTCGGGTATTATCAGGGTAAACAGGTATCGGTTCAAAATCCTGTGCCTGAGGATAGTGGAACCCACTCCCTGCCAACCCAGGCAAGCCACTCTGTGCAGGTGCTCGCTCTGAAGGCAAGACAGGATAACTAGTTCCTAATGTTTCATCTTCATCCAGCGGCGGGTATTTTGACTCATCTATCTCATCCTTAGAAAAGGAATCTTCGCTAGCACGCCAACTATTACTATCTGAAAGAATTGGGTTTCCATCAATCAAGGGCCTGCTGGATTCCAGCCATGGGTTGTCTATCAGGGTCTGTGCACACGCAGTTGATGTAAAGAAGCTCGCTATTGCGATCAACATGATTGAGGCGAACGGTTTCCGAACCGAATTAAAATAATTAGTGTTTTTCATCCATGTTTCTCTAGTACACCTCTGTGGTCGCCTCAAAATCAGCCCCTGGGAGGTTTAAGTCGTATACCCCGACGGCCTTTCGGCGAGATCTTCTTTTCAACACTACTCTTTTTGACTGATTTTTTCTGCTGTTTCTTCGCTGCTTTCTTCGCCGCTTTTTTTGCTGACCTTTTAGCCTTTTTAGCCTTTTTAGCCTTTTTAGCCGACTTCCTGGCGACTTTCTTCTTCGACAATTTCCTGGCCTTTTCTTCTTCAGCCTTGCGGGCTTCCTCGGCCTTGCGATCGGCTTCAGCCTTGCGAGCTTCCTCGGCCTTGCGATCGGCTTCAGCCTTGCGGGCTTCCTCGGCCTTGCGATCGGCTTCAGCCTTGCGAGCTTCCTCGGCCTTGCGATC
>JAYEGM010000249.1:0-7286 GCA_034659075.1 Pseudomonadota bacterium | reverse complement strand
AGAAACGCCGCCCGCTTCATCAAGTATCAGCCAGCCGGCTGCATAGTCCCAGAGTTTTTGCTTGCCATGCAGGTAAACCTGTCCGCGTCCGGCAGCCAGCCATACCCAGTCCAGCGCGACTGAACCAAAACTTCGCTGTGAGGAATAGGGGGCACTAATCGCAAGCCGCGTGGCAAGCGCGTTCGACAGTCTTTTGAAATCGACGATGGCCGTGCATTGCTGCAGGTTTTTATGCACCGCAGCCGTGGCGTTCAGAGGGGCATCGTTAAGGCTCGCACCCCGGCCTTTTGCTGCGACGAAACATTCATCTCTTATCGGGTCGTAGATGATGCCGATGACCGGCTGGCCATTTTCAATCAGTGCCAGTGAGGTGCTGAAGAAAGGGATGCCGGAGGCAAAATTACTGGTGCCATCGAGCGGGTCGAGACACCAGAATGTTGATTTGCCATCGGCAATGATGGCATTTTGCTGCTGTTCCGACATTTCTTCACCCAGCAGCGGTATCTCCGGGTGCAGCTGATTTAATGCTTTTTGCAATCGGTTCTGGACACTGATATCTGCCTCGGTGACCAGGCTGCCGTCCTGTTTGTAGGAAAAGTCGGTATGTTGAAAACGAGGCAGCAGTTCCTGCTTGCCTGCATCGATGACAAGCTCCCTCAATAGCGACAGCTCAATGGGAAATATACTAGTCATCGACAGATTTCTCATCATTAAGCACTGCACTGAACATCGGGTCTGTTTTCATTCTTTATCTCCTTCAGGGCTCCTGGATTTCAGCCCACAGGTCATGCGCATTATGGTCAGTGATTTTAGCACGTACGATGTCACCTGCTTTCAAGTTAAAATCTCCTTCGAGAAAAACCATGCCGTCGATTTCTGGCGCATCACTTTTACTGCGCCCGATATACCCTTCATCATCTTTACCATCGATGATGATATCTTCTGTGCGCCCGACCCGTCTGGCCAGTTGTTGTTCTGATATTTCTTCCTGGACTGCCATGAAGCGTTGCAGGCGATCCTGTTTAACTTCTTCCGGGACATGATCCGGAAGTGCGTTTGCGGCCGCGCCATCGACGGCTGAATAGGCAAAGGCGCCGACGCGATCAAGCTGCGCTTGCTGTAGAAAATCCAGCAACTCCTTAAACTGTTCTTCCGTCTCACCCGGAAAGCCGACGATGAAAGTGCTGCGCAGGGTGATGTCGGGGCAAATCTCGCGCCAGTTTTCGATGCGGCGCAATACATTCTCTGCATTAGCCGGACGTTTCATGGCTTTCAGGATCTCGTGATTGGCATGCTGCAAGGGGACATCAAGATACGGCAGGATGATGCCCTCGGCCATCAGCGGTATAACCTTATCAACATGCGGGTAGGGGTAGACATAATGCAAGCGTACCCAGGCTCCCAGCTCACCGAGGGCCTTGCTGAGTTCCAGGAAACGGGTTTTCAGTGGTTTGCCGCGCCAGAAATCACTGCGATAGCGGGTATCCAGACCATAGGCGCTGGTGTCCTGCGAGACCACTAACAGCTCTTTTACCCCGGCGCTGATCAGTCCTTCTGCTTCATCCATGACTTCTGAAACCGGTCGGCTGACCAGGCCTCCGCGCAGTGCAGGGATGATGCAGAATGTACAACGATGGTTGCAGCCTTCAGATATCTTCAGATAGGCGTAATGCCGAGGGGTCAGCTTGATGCCGCCGGGTGGGATTAAACTGAGTTTCGGGTCTGTATCCGGTGGCAGGTGTTGATGGATTGCCTGCATGACTTCATCGGCGGCATGTGGGCCGGTGACGGCCAGCAGATCCGGAAAGGCCTTTTCAACCACTCCTTGTTTGGCGCCAAGGCATCCTGTAACGATCACCTTGCCATTTTCATTCAATGCCTCAGAGATGGCCTGCATCGATTCTTCCACTGCGTCATCAATAAAGGCACAGGTATTGATAACGACAACATCCGAGCTTTTATAGTCGGGCTGTATGGCATAACCTTCGGCACGCAGGCGTGTGATGATCTGTTCAGAATCGACCAGTGCTTTGGGGCACCCGAGGCTGATAAAACCAATTGATGGAATATGGTGGGACATGGGCCTTCCGGTGATTGTGAAGCAGTTTTGATGCACTCTATTTTATGTTAAATATGATGAACTATGAAATTTTCCACCAAAATTGAGAAAACATTGAAGATATCATCGCTGCACATATTGCTTGCAGTATCACTAATAATAACCGCAATAGCCAGCTGCTCTGAATCAACGAATTCCAGTAATGCTGCAAATACTATTCATATTGCGGGGCAGCGTATTGTCGATTATGAAACGGCACGCAAGGTTTTCTGGAAAAAGCTTTACAACGAGGGAGGCGAGACCCTTTATTGCGGAAGGAGGCTGACGTCCTCTTATAACAAAGGTGTCAATATCGAGCATGTTTTTCCGGCTTCGTGGATGGCCTACAGCCTGCGTTGCGGGAAGCGTAAGCAGTGCCGGGTGAAGAGTGCAGAATTCAATTTCATCGAGGCCGACCTGCACAACCTGTATCCTTCTCGCAGTGACGTAAATAAGGCACGCAGTAATTACCGCTTTGCCATGATCCGGGGTGAGCAGAGGTCCTTCGATCAGTGTGATTTTGAGTTTGACGAGCGACAGCGAATTGCTGAACCATCACCTGCGGCGCGTGGTCGTATAGCGCGTGCCATGCTGTATATGAGCGATCAGTATGACCTCTATCTAAAGAAGAAGCTGAAGTCTCTGTTAGTCGACTGGGATAGAAAACACCCACCCGAACAGGCTGAATACCTGCGCAATGATCGTATTGAGCAGATACAGGGCAACCGCAATTCATTTATTGATGCGCACCAGTAACAAGTTCGGTTATAGAGAAGGTTAGCGCGTACAAATAGGGCGCTCATCCGGGTCTAGCACACTGGTAACAATACTATTCACCAGGTCATTGAGTTCCTGTGTGGTGATAACACCAAGCACGCGGTTGATCACATTTGGCGAGACAGAGGCATAAATGGTCTTGCCATCGTCGAGGGTAATGGTAATGGCAGCAACATCCTTCTCGGCAGCCTCGCCTTCGTCAATCAGAAGCTCTTCAGCATTTTCCATCAATTTATCGTAGTGGGATTCGATCGCATCCTCGATTACCTCACCCAGGTTTTCCGGTACCGCGACGACCATGCCCATGGAATCATCCTGTTCCACGTATGGTATGTCCTGCTTTAGCAGATACTGAATAAATTGTTTGCGCGGTTCATCGTGAAAGAAAATGTATTCGAGCATGGTTAAAACACCTGTAAGAAATGCGGTATATGGTTGTTTGAGGCTAGCAAGCTTATCAAAAGAGCTGTTTACTGTAACACCGAGATCAAGCAATATGTTGTAATTACACTAAGGTTTCTTGCACATGATTAAAGCTTCCTGCCTATGAAATGGTCTATTATCAATAAGAAACAACTCTATCGCGGTTTTTTCGGCCTTAGCGGTTTTAAATTGAAGCACGAGCTGTTTGACGGCGGTGAAAGCACAGTAATAAGCCGTGAACTACTGGATAGGGGGCAGGCAGCAGCTGTCCTGCCCTATGACCCGCTGCGGGATGAAGTAGTATTGATTGAACAATTTCGAATTGGTGCCATCGATGACCCGTCGGGCCCCTGGCTGATCGAAGTCATTGCCGGTCTGCAGGAACCGGGCGAATCAGCAGAAGAACTGATACATCGGGAAGCCGAAGAGGAGGCGGGCTGCAAGCTATCAAACCTTATCCCTATACATCAGTATTATTCCAGTCCGGGCGGCAGCAACGAACAGATACAGATCTATTTTGCGCGTACAGAGACAGCATCTTTGGGTGGTGTTTATGGTGTTGACGAAGAAGGTGAAGATATTCGTGTTCATATTATCAGCAGCAACACTGCTTTCGAATGGCTTGATCAGGGGTGCATTGATTCGGCTTTACCCATCATCGCACTACAGTGGTTCAGGTTGAACCGAGAAAAGATTCGTAGCCAATGGCTTGAAGAATCAAATCCACCAGGTCAAACATGATACATTTAGAAATAGACCGGTTGTATTTTTCTTAGCCACATCTGCGTGCCCCTCGTTTATTCAGTTATTTGCTGTCTTTAAAGCATATCAAAAGGACTGGTGACGGTAATGCCGGGCCTGTTCAATACATGGGTATATATCATGGTTGTAGACACATCGGCATGACCGAGCAGTTCCTGTACAGTCCGTATATCGTACCCATTTTCAAGCAGGTGGGTGGCAAAAGAGTGGCGTAGTGTATGACAGCTGACTTTTTTATTGATAGCGGCAATTTCAGCTGATTTCTTAATATGTCGATGTAAACTGCTCTCATGAATATGATGGCGGCGAAATAATCCGGATCGCGGATCTTTAGACAACACCAGCGAAGGAAATACATACTGCCAGCGTAATTCATTGCCTGCATTGGGGTATTTCCGTGACAAGGCTAGTGGAAGATAAACCTGACCAATATTTTGCTCTATGTCACCGTCATGCAGTTCGGTCGTTGTCTGTATCTGGTGTTTAAGGTCATTTATCAGCTTTTGAGGTATTGGCACCACCCTGTCCTTTTTACCTTTTGCTTCGCGTATGAGTATCTGTTTGTAATCAAAATCGATATCGAGTATTCGTAATCGAATGCATTCCATTAAGCGCATTCCGCAACCATACAATAAATTTGCCATCAGGCGATGTGTAGGATGGTCCATTTTCCTGAAAAGGAGCTTAACCTCATTTGTTGATAAAACAACAGGTAAGCGGCGAGGTTTTTTGGAGCGAGTGAACTCTATCGCATCTGTAAACTCTTTATGCAGCACATATTTATAGAAAAATATCAAAGCGTTGAGTGCCTGAGACTGAGTGCTGGATGATACCTGTCTTTTTATGACCAGGTATTCGAGAAACTCTGAAATAGCGACGTGATCCAGTTCAGTTGGGTTTTTCAGTGAATGAAATTTTACAAAACGTAAAAACCAGTCCAGATAAGTGTGTTCGGTACGAATGGAATAATGCCTGAGCCGTATTTCCTTAACCAGAGACCGGACCAGATGTGGATATTTTTTAAATACCGCATTAAATGAACCATTACTGCAAGTTTTTGAGAGTAAGCCATTAGTAATAGAGGCTACGTCTATGTTTTCTGATTCCCTGGCAATAGTCGGATGGTTATCTGATATTGACACAGACTGTAAAATCAAATCATCCCATTGGAATGATTGAGCCCAATCGAGATTAAGTAACTTGGTAAATAATATCTGTAAAGACTGAATAAGCTGCCGAAATTGCCAATCCTGTAGGTGTCCAGTGCGCCCCATATCTTTGATGTATTTCGTGAGGTCATCAGCAGTATGATGCTTTAATTTATTATCTGGGTGTTTTTTAATGTATTGTTCAGCATAGCGAACGTACCAGCGGACTGCGGTAGGTTTAACGCCACTGTACTTCACTTTAGTTATGTATTTGTCCCAGAACCGGGATACAAGAAGGTCATTCATTTTTGCTACTCCATTAGCATACATCAAGCAGGCCGGTCATTTGCCTGTATATCGATAATTAATATATCACTACTTTAAGAATAGTATCCAGTTAGTATGAATATTTAAAAGGTGATGATCGTTTCATAAATATGTTGTAATTAACTGATTTTTTTGGGTATTATTGATCAGTAAAGTATTGTAGAGAGTGATTTATATAGATGAACAAAAATGTGCAACCAGATTATGTAAAGAAATTCTCAAAAGAAAATAAAAAGATGAACCAAGCAAGAATAAAAGATTTAGTTTGCACGCAAACTAACAAGGCAAAAATACTGCCTGCAAACTAATTAACTGTTAGCCACTAAACTCTAATATTGAGCACAAATGCCGTCGAATAAGAAAGAACAAATTGGTAAATTATTGAAAGGCATCGAAACGGGTGATCCAGCATCAGTATCTGTTGTCAATGAAGCTAAGTACATACAACACAATCCACAAACACATGAGGGAAGTGAAGGATTGGCCGAGCTATTTAAGCGGCTATCTAAAACATCACCACGAGTAAACATCGTCAGAGTATTTGAAGACGATCATTTTGTCTTCGCCCACACAGAATATGACTTTGCTACACGAAATATTGGTTTCGAGATCTTTCGTTTTGAAAACGGTCAAGCTGTTGAACATTGGGACAATATCCAAAATAGAAAAGGACCAAATAACTCTGGTCACTCTATGGTAGATGGTGTAACCGAAGTAACAGACCATGAATGTACAGAAAGCAATCGTGGGCTTATTAAATCATTTATAGAAAACATATTGATTCAAGGCAATTTCGATAAATTGAAAGGTTACATCAGCCAAGATCACTATACAGAACACAACCCAGACATAGGTGATGATTTAACTCAATTAAAAAGCGTTCTATCTAGTTCTAATGATGGTGGCTTAGCCTCTGTTGAGTATAAAAAATGCCATCGGTTATTAGCAGAAGGAAATTTTGTTCTTTCCGTATGCGAGGGTTACTCAAAACAAAAATATTCTTCCTTCTTTGATCTTTTTCGTATAAAAGATGGAAAAATTGTTGAGCACTGGGATACAACAGAAGTAATCCCGCCACGTAGTGAGTGGAAAAACAATAACGGAAAATTCTAAATGGCTAACAAGTCGCTCGTTCGGACGCAAACTACGCTGCGCTGCTTAAACGTTAGCTTTCAAAATCATAAAAAAACAGAGGACACATAAATATGAATGATACAACGAAGTTTTTACCTATTTGGATATGGGTAATCGCACTTTTACAAATCGGGTTAGTGCTTTTCTTTTCTGCTGGCACAGCCATGAATCCCGCACAATTCATTCCAGATGTGACTGAGTTGAATTATGTCACACAACTTTACATCACCCGAAACGTAACAGTGGCACTTGGAATTATTATCGCATTGCTTCTTAAATCACATAAAGCACTTTTATTAATACTAATAGTACGGTTATTAACGGATGTATCTGATGTCGTTACAGTCTACGCCTTAAATGTAGAAGTTATAAAAGAAAGCGTGCCTATGGTTGTCATCCTACTCATTCTTCCCGCACTGGCTGCTGTTGGTTATTTATTTAAACGCATCAATCAATAAATCATTCATTTATGCATGATAAAAAGCTAACAATGCCATTAACTCGGACAGTTAAAAGCGTCGTTTCGCTTCGCTACACTCTGCTTTTAACTTCCGGTTATGGCAGGCGTTAAGTTTAAAAAGAAGAGGCTGTGATTCTTTGGTTAGGAAAATGAAAAC
>JAYEGM010000248.1:0-7308 GCA_034659075.1 Pseudomonadota bacterium | reverse complement strand
TAATAATATTCTGGAGTAGCTGAATGGATAATACTGCAAGGTTTGGAAACTGGCAGGTGGGTAATGGTTCTCAGGATACAGAGACTCACACATGCCAGGTCTGCCATGGCAAGAAGTACGTACTTGTTGCCACCAGAAAGGTAAGCCATATGTCAACAGTCTATGAAAGGCAGGTTTGCCCGGGATGTACAGGAGCACAAAAATCTTCTGCCGCAGCGCAAACAAATGCGCCATCATACGATCGCAGGAAGATGCCAAGTGGAACCGGCTACCTGAGAAACAAAAAACGACGCAGGAAAGATGACGACTAGGGTAATCCAAGTCTTTGTTACTTGGAAAAAGGCTTATGGTTTACAGCTGCTTCTCCAGATGGTTGACTTCGCCTCAATTTGATTGTGGCACGGTTTCGTTCTGATTCACGAGATTGCCGTTTTTTCGCTTTTTCCTTCTCTCGTTTTCTATTTTTCTCGTCAAGGAATTTTAGATAATCATCAAGCCTTTTCTCGGCTTGTCTTGCCCGGGATTCCTCTTCCTTTTCAATCTTTCTGACCTCTTTATACAGAGCAGAATTTCTTTTTGTGGCCTCTTTGTAGGCTGTTTCATCAAAATTGTTTTGAATCTCGATGTGCTGCCTGATTATTGCGCTTGCGGGCGGCGGTTTATCTCCATAGTGTATCTGTCCTGACGAATCAGTCCATTTCTGGATGCTGTCAGAAAAAGCAGGATTACAGCCAAGTAGAAATAAAAATAGTGAAATTTTTCTCATTCCTAATCCCTCCGTGGATAGTGGTATGAGTGTGCTAAATAAGCCTCTATATAATTATCTTATGAAGGCGCTAAGAGAGCAAGTGTTCTGGAAATAGTGTCATTATCAAGTTTTTGGAAATCTTCTCTGTTGAATGTTGTTATGCCGCCGCAAAGTTCATACCAGGCAAAGCTTTCGCTCCATTCCGGTACATCAAAAGTGCCCTGAAACTTTCTTGCTAGACAAATAATCTTATGCGGCAGATAGAGAAGGTCGTAGGTAATCTTTCTCTGGTGAAGCTGGTCGATGTAGTGCCAGGCATCTGCACTTTCTTCGAATACCCGACAGGATGTTGGATAGGTCTGCGTACCGCCATTATGCAGCCATTGTTTATCCAGCACAGGCAATGGCTGCTGGCGGGTAAAGGTCTGGAAATGCAGATGATTAATCGATGCCCCTGCACCATATCCATTGTAGGCAATGGCAATGCCGGGGATGTTTTCAGCAATTTGTCTGCATAGTTTGCTGATAAAGTTGTGCATATCAGTGTGTAAGAACTGGGGCAGTTTCTCTTCTGGTTCAGGTACCAGAAGGCCATGCAGGGTGGCGAATGGGAATTTATTGTAGAGCAGTTTGACTGCCACACCGTCGATATTCCCGGACCAGAATACTTCCTTGTTCAGAAAAGGCTTGTTGAAGTGGAATGCATTGTCATTAAACTCCTGCAGCAATCTTGAAATGGAGGCGTTTGACATTCTTTTTGGTCGCAGTGACCGCAGTTGATTGAACTGTAATTCCCAGTGTTCAGTTTTTCGATATTCTGTGGTGTTCAGGCTATTGAAACCCATGGCAATGAGTTTCAGGAAGACCAGTATGTCATCCGGTGCATCATTCAATGGCTTACCCTGCCGGAGCTTTTCTGAATATTGCTGACTCAGGATCTCAAATTTCTCCTGTAATCGATCTTTCAGCAGCACAAATATCTGTTCATCAAAGATGGCATTGGCCAGAACAAGAATAAAAGTACCCAGTGACTCTTCTTTCAACTGGCTTTCCAGGCCTTCCTCAAATGCGGTGCGCAGAGCCTCCGCTGTTGAAAAGATATGGGGTAATTTCATAGTGACGGTATTGTGTCATAACAGAGTCATAAGTACAGGGATTCAGATAACCTGCATGATATAATCCAGCCGCATTGAGAAGGGTGATTTCTGGAGTTTACTATGGAAATATACAAAAAATTTAGTATAGAAGCCGCGCACAGGTTGACTAACCTCCCGCCTGAGCATAAATGCTCGCGCCTGCACGGGCATTCGTTTGAGCTTGAGCTGCGGGTGACCGGCGATGTTGATGAGAAGTATGGCTGGGTGCAGGATTTTGCTGAAATTAAGACGGTTTTTAAACCAATTTATGAACAGCTGGATCACCATTATTTAAATGAGGTTGATGGACTTGGAAACCCAACCAGTGAGAACCTGGCGAAGTGGATCTGGCTGAAACTTAAGCCTGATCTTCCATTATTATCTGCTGTGATTGTAAGAGAAACCTGTACCGCTGGCTGTATTTACAAAGGCCCTGACCAGCATGCTTAAGGCCTACTCAGTTGCCGCAATATTGCTGTTTTTCCTTAGCGGAAATTTACAGCTGGCTGCAGCCAGTACACTGGTCTATTGCTCGGAAGGAAGTCCGGAGACATTTAACCCGCAGCTAAGTACATCCGGCACTACCTTTGATGCGTCTTCCCGCCAGCTCTATAATCGACTGCTAGAATTCAAGCCGGGTACGACCGAAATTGTACCGGGTCTGGCATTAAGCTGGGAAATCAGTGCAAATGGCCTGGAGTACACCTTTCAGCTGCGCCAGAAAGTGCGATTCCACAGTACTGAATACTTTACTCCGGGCCGAAACTTCAATGCCGATGATGTGCTGTACAGTTTCAATCGACAACGCAATACCGCAGATCCCTGGTATAAAGTTTCCGGCGGTGTTTACAAATATTTTAATGACATGGAGTTTAACAGCCTTATCAGGGATGTGATTAAGCTTGATGACTATCGTATAAAATTTGTTCTCAACAAACCTGATAGTCCATTCCTTTCCAATTTGGCAATGGATTTCGCTTCAATTTTATCAAAAGAATATGCCGACTCCTTAATGCAGAAAGGGGCACCGGAAAAACTTGATATCAGGCCGATCGGCACCGGTCCTTTCATGTTTATAAAATATGAAAAAGATGCCTTTATACGCTATCAGGCACACCCCGGCTATTGGCGGGGCAGGGAAGCACTCGATAAACTGGTCTTTGCCATTACGGTTGACCCGTCGGTGCGTTATGCGCGATTAAGAACAGGGGAATGCCAGGTGATGGCGTATCCTTTACCGACAGATATCAAGTCGATGAAGAAAAATCCTGCGATCAAAGTGGCTGAACAGCCTGGCCTGAATACAGCCTACTGGTCTTTTAATTTACGCAAACCTCCATTTGATCAGGTGCGCGTCAGACAGGCACTGAATTATGCGATTAACCGGCAGGCAATACTGGATGTTATTTACCAGGGCACCGGGAAAATCGCCGATTCTGTCATTCCACCCTCGATCTGGTCATGGAAAGCGCCGGATAATGTCTATGTTTATAACCCTGACCGGGCAAAGAAGCTGCTGGCCGATGCCGGCTATGCTGAAGGCTTCGAGATTGATATCTGGGCAATGCCAGTACAGCGACCCTATAACCCGAATGCACGCAAGATGGCAGAATTGATTCAGCAGGATCTATCGAAGATCGGCATTCGCGCTAATATTGTTACCTATGAATGGGGCACTTATCTGAAGAAGTCACGCGATGGTGAGCACCAGAGCATACTGCTGGGCTGGACTGGTGACAATGGGGATCCGGATAACTTCTTTACACCCCTGCTGAGCTGCGCTGCGGCGGAGACGGGTAATAACAGGTCCTTCTGGTGCAATAAACAGTTTGATGATTTGATCTCTCTGGCACGGATTGAACAGGATCCGGTAAAAAGAAAGAAGTTGTACAGACGGGCTGAAGTTATTTTTAAGCAGCAGGCTCCCTGGGTGACAATAGCACATGCTGTTCGCTACCAACCCTACCTGAAAAGTGTCCAGGGATTAGAGATCGATCCGTTTGGCGGCATTTATTTTTCAGGGGTAAATCTTAAGGGCGCCGTTGAGTAAATCACCCCGCTAATGCCCCAGCTACTGCTACGTCGACTGTTGCTTATTATTCCTGGTTTTCTCGGCATAACCGCGCTGACATTTTTTCTTATCCGTCTTGCACCGGGTGATCCGATACTTTTACTGGCAGGGGAGCATGGTGTAACCGCTGAACGCTATGCTGAATTACAGCACCAGTTTGGTTTTGATAAACCACTTTTAATTCAGTTTGCAGATTATCTTTGGCAGGTACTGAACGGCAACCTTGGCACATCGGTGGTAACTCAGACACCGGTGCTGGAAGAATTTGGCAAACTGTTTCCTGCAACCCTGGAACTGGCCGTCATCGCCATAATTTTTGCCACAATTATTGCTATACCTGCCGGCGTGCTGGCTGCGGTAAAGCGTAATTCTTTTATCGACCACAGCATAACTGTGGTTTCGCTGGTTGGCTATTCCATGCCTATTTTCTGGTGGGCTTTGCTGCTCATCCTGTTGTTCTCGGTCAATCTGGGATGGATGCCTGTAGCCGGGCGCCTTAATTTTATCTATGACATCGACCCGGTCACCGGCTTCATGCTGATCGATACCTTGATTGCCGGTGATCAGGATGCCTTCTTAGATGCGCTGCATCACCTGGTATTGCCGGCTATAGTGCTTGCTACTATTCCGCTGGCTGTGATCACGCGCATGACCCGTTCTTCGATGCTGGAGGTGCTGAAACAGGATTATATTCGTACCGCCAGGGCAAAAGGGATTTCAGAATTTTCTGTTATTTTTAAGCATGCACTGAGAAATGCACTTATCCCGGTGATTACAGTAATTGGCCTGCAAACCAGTATTTTAATGACCGGGGCAATACTGACTGAAACTATTTTCTCCTGGCCGGGAATCGGCAAATGGATACTGGAAGCCGTCTACAGGCGTGATTATCCGGTAGTGCAGGGCGGTGTGCTGCTGATAGCTGGACTGGTTATACTGGTGAATACGGTTGTTGATCTGCTTTATGTCGTAATCAATCCTGTATTAAGACAGCAATGATGAAAGAAATCCGGCTATCCGAGAGTTTAGTTACGCTGACACCACGCCAGGAGGTCTGGTATAAATTTCGCACAAATCGCAGTGCGATGCTGGCCCTCATTGTGCTCCTGCTGCTGATAGCAGCGGCCATATTTGCCCCATTAATTGCTACGCATGGCCCCTATGAACAATTTACAGATACCCTGCTTGCGCCGCCTTACCCGTCGGCTGAAAGCAAGGCAGGCTTTCTGCTAGGGACAGATGACCTGGGTCGTGATATGTTTTCACGGCTGCTCTATGGCGCTCGATATTCATTGTTTCTTGGATTAGCTATCGTTGCGTTCTCACTTATTGGCGGGGTGATGACAGGTGCGATTGCCGGTATGAAACGTGGCCTGACAGAGACAGTCATACTGCGACTAATGGATATCATGCTTGCCATTCCCGCTATTCTTCTGGCGATAGTCATTGTCGCAATACTGGGCGCTAGCCTGGTTAACGCTGCCCTGGCGGTCAGCATTGTGCTGTTTCCACATTTTGTACGACTAACCCGTGCGGCAGTAATATCTGAAATGGGCAGGGAATATGTCCTTGCTTCGCAGTTGGACGGCAGTAAGGGATGGCGTCTATTTTTCCCGACTATCCTGCCTAACATTTCGGCGCCATTAATTGTTCAGTCAACGCTTTCTTTCTCAAATGCGATCCTGGATATCGCCGCACTGGGCTTTCTGGGACTGGGAGCGCAGCCGCCGGTTCCAGAATGGGGCAGCTTATTATCATCATCACGTGAGCTGATTGAAGTGGCTCCCTGGACGGTAACATTACCCGGCCTGGCAATACTCGTTACCGTACTGGCCAGTAATATACTGGGAGATGGCCTGCGCGATGCGCTGGATCCGAAGGTGGATGCTTAATGGATAAGCGGTCTGTCCTGCTGGAAGTGGAAGACCTGGGGGTTGATTTTGAATCTCACGGTACAAGTTACAAGGCGATTCAATCTATTTCGCTTAAAGTATCTGCCGGTGAGACAGTAGGCATAGTGGGTGAATCGGGCTCCGGTAAGAGTGTGACTTCGCTGGCCATCATGGGGTTGATAAAAGCGCCCGGTTTTCTGCGTTCAGGAGCTGTCAGGTTTTTTGGTAAGGACATGCTTAAACTGTCCACTCGCCAGCGCAGCCGATATCTGGGCAGAGATATTTCGATGATTTTCCAGGAACCAACAGAAAGTCTCAATCCTGTTTTCACCATCGCTCAACAGATTGATGAAGTATTGAAAATCCATGGTGATTTGAGGCGAGCACAACGACAGGAACGTTTAAGGGAATTGATGAGTATTGTAGGCATGCCAGAGCTTGAAAAAACCCTTCGTTCATGGCCGCATCAGCTGTCAGGCGGGATGAACCAGCGTGTTATGATTGCGATGGCAATCGCCTGCAATCCTTCATTGTTGATTGCAGATGAACCTACGACTGCGCTGGATGCCACTGTGCAGCAGCAGATTCTCGTTTTATTGCGCAGGCTGCAGCGGGAAAATAACATGGGGATGATTTTTATTACTCATGATCTGTCTGTGGTGTCTATGATTGCAGATAAGATAATCGTTATGTATGCCGGCCAGATAGTCGAGGACTGCGCTACGACCGACCTTTTTCAGCAGGCCCTGCACCCCTACACAGAAGCCTTACTGAAAAGCCTGCCTGAAAATTATTCTTCAGCTAACAATCGTATGGATAGCATTAAAGGTGCCCAGCCGGGTATCGGTGAGCAGCTACCGGGATGCAGCTTTCAGCCCCGCTGCAGTTATGCCCGCGAGCGTTGCAGTCAGCAGAAGCCTGCACTGGGGCCTTTCGAAAAGAACCCGTCACGCTCTGTTCGGTGTTTCTACCCGCTAGCAGGAAATTATTCAGGGAAGCTCTAATGCCATCATTGCTTAGTGTTAGAAAAATCTCCAAGTCCTATAAAGAAAGTGTCGGTTTGCTTGCAAGCAGGCATAAACAAGTGCTGAGCGAGGTCAGCTTTGAACTGGAATCAGCTGAAATTCTTGCGGTAGTCGGTGAGTCGGGGTCGGGCAAATCCACTCTGGCAAGGCAGCTGGTTATGCTTGAGCAACCGACCAGCGGAGAAGTGCTGCTGTATGGAGAACCATTACAGTCCGAAGCAGCAATCCACCAGAAAATCAGATTGATTTTCCAGAACCCCGTGGCTTCATTAAATCCACACAAACGTATTTATCAGCAACTTGAAGAACCGATAATAAATTATACTACGCTGTCCCGCCCTGAACGTTTAGACAGGATAAGGCATAGTCTCAAACGCGTTGGCCTGGATGCGAATCAATCATCACGCTATCCGCATATGTTTTCCGGCGGCCAGCG
>JAYEGM010000247.1:0-1686 GCA_034659075.1 Pseudomonadota bacterium | reverse complement strand
TATTTTAAACATAAAATATAATTTTTCTTCAGGTGCTATGAGAAAGAGACCTGAGTATGTCTTTAAATTGCTCACCAGACATAACCCGGGAAATTAATACATGAAAGAAGAAAACGATATTAGAAACACCGTGCCTGCAATCTTAGGTGCAATAATGTGGATTATACTTGGGCTGGGTGTATCTGGGGCTGTCCTGTTTACCAGTGCCAAAGCACTTCAGTACTATTGGGGCATGTAGACATGGTAATAATAAACAAACCCGCAGCAAGCTGACGGGCTTGTTTAGTGTCAGATTTTTTTACATAGCTCAAGCCCTGGAGGTTAATTCAAACAACAGCGATATCTCTACCCTATTGATTTTAATGCTTTTTGCTTTTTTGGGCATAGTTTATGCAGCTAAATAATAATGTCTTTAATGAAGGCAATGCAAAGATGCCCAGCATGTAAGCAGGAGTACGCTTAGATTACAAAAGAGCTTAATGAGTGCTTTGAATTATAAGCGGTCGTTACAGGCAATCATTCCTGTTAGTTTTACTCAGGTATTTGGAGTTCAGTTCATGTCCATCAGGTTAAAAGTTGCAAACACAGCAAAGGAGCTCGATGATGTTTTCAGGCTTCGCCATGAAGTTTTTATTCAGGAGCGGGGCAAGTATTCTTCGAGTTCACTGGATTACCCCCGGGTTGTTGATCATTTTGATACGATGCCTGACGTTGCCAATATTATAGCCTATGAAGGCAGTAAAGCTATCGCAACTCTTCGTGTCAACAGAGACTCGCAAATTGGCCTGCCAGCGGAAGAGTATTTCGACTTTTCTGATATACGATCACGTATAAAGAGAAAGTATCAGGACAGTAAGGGTCAGGAGCCAATATTCGTCAACGCCAGTATGCTAGCAATCCATAAAGATTGGCGAAATAAGAAGAATGTTATTTTTGCCCTGTTTAAGGAAGCAATTGGGATAATGTATAGCTGGAATGCGACACATGTTGTTGCTGCTATCAGCGAAGAAACGCTTTCCCTTTATGGTCGGCTTGGGTTTGAAGCCATTGATGATCCGGTTTGGAACGAATCTGTTGGAGATACCCTGGTACCATTATTGGCCCCTTTCAATAAGGTGTTTGACTGGGCATTCGGTTCTATAAGTACAAAAGTCAGCCACTTCTGGTTAGACAATTTCTGCTCTGATTTTGAGCGATTAATACTCTCTCCGGGTGAGGTGATCTTTTCCCAACATGAACCGGCCAGCCATGCCTATGCGGTAGATAATGGCTGGGTCTCTATATCACGAACAGACCCTGATGATAATGAGATGGTATTGGCCAACATCTCCAAGGGGGCCTTGTTCGGTGAACTGTCTATCTTTAATGGTGAATCCCGCGATGCGACGGCAACCGCGTTGATGAATACTGAGTTGATTGTCATCGAGCGCAGCCACATGCTGGATATCATCAGACAAAACCCGGATAAACTGGATCAGCTATTAGGGCATTTTGCCCGGCGGGTTCGAGAAACGGACAACCTGGCCATGGTGCTGGCATTTGCGCCGCAGACCAGCCGTGTAGAAGCGGCCCTGAGTCGACTTTGGGACTCCGCCATCCCTGACCGTAAAAAACCCAAAACAAGGATTGCCAGGATTGGGCCGCAACAATTAGCAAAAACTGCCCAGGTTCGTGAGGCAGAAGTCA
>JAYEGM010000246.1:0-24170 GCA_034659075.1 Pseudomonadota bacterium | reverse complement strand
TGCTGAATGCGGATACCGGCGAAGCACAAACGGAAGTCATCCCTTTTCAGGTGGTATTCCGGAAGCTCAGCGAGCAGCAACTCGAATCCTACCTGCTAAAAGAGCAGCCTTATCATTGTGCGGGCAGCGTCAAATCTGAAGGACTGGGCATTGCCCTGCTGGAACGTTTCGAGGGAGAAGACCCCAATACACTTATTGGTCTGCCGTTGATCCGCCTGGTTCGTATGCTGGAAAATTTTGGCGTTGATATTGTTTGAATTCAGAAAAAGGCAGGGTAAATAAGCCCTTAAGCACTGATTGATTTCCCTCTCGCGCAGATCGTATCAGTGCTGCATTTCCGTCATCTCTGACCCCATTGATTGCATAGAGTGATGATGGTGACCACCACTGAAGGCTTTTGTCAGTATCAATGCGCCGAAGGCGATCAGTATGACACCTGCGACAATTCTCACTTTTTTATTTCGGGTGTATTGCTGCAGTTTTTCTGCCAGGCCACCCATCGCCAGCAGCATAGGCAGTGTCCCGACTCCAAAAGATAACATAAGCAGGCCACTTTTTACCGGGTCACCGGATGTAGCCGACCACGCCAGAGTGCTGTAAACCAAGCCGCAGGGCAACCAGCCCCACAGCAGTCCCAGGCTAAAAGCATGGGGTAAGGTTTTTACCGGCATGAATCGCCGGCCAAATGGCTCAATCAAACGCCAAAAATGGCCTCCCAGGCGTTCCAGCGGTGCCAATGTTTGCCACCAGCCAGCGATATAAATACCCAGAGCAATCATAAACAGGCCACCCACTATGCCGCCGACAGGAAATGTCCCAATCTGAAAAAAACGACTGGCGGATGCACTCATCAAACCGATAATTAAACCCGCAATTGAATAACTGATTAAACGGCCAGCATTATAGGTCAGCAGATATGGCAACAGCTTCCACGAAGACTGGCGTACATTTTCCGGCAAGCCCATGGTCAAGGCACCGACAATGCCGCCGCACATACCAATACAATGTGTTGAACCAAGCAAGCCAATTAAAAAAGCAGCAATGTAATTTATTTCATTCATCATTTCTTTCCAGCATTTAATATGCCTGACACAATAATAACTCTAGGGTGCTGTTCAGATAATTATCCACACATACTAAATAAAAGATGGCCAATACCTCGCTCTTGTGAGAATGCCTGCAAATACGAGGCCATATTATAAGCAAATGGTAATATTATAACATTGATAAATGTCACATCCAGGTGGTTAATTTAATGTACCTGGCAGATGAATGGAGAAGGTCATTCCCAAGCGCTATTCAGCCTGGGTTGTTGATTTTTTATAGGCGGGTAGTATATTGGTGTCTTTAACCAACAATGAATAATAACCATGACAAACTTCGAAAAACCTTCAAGCAAGAACGAGAAAACAGAAAACGGTGTAAGCCGTCGCGACATTATCCTGGGAATGGGAGCAGCGGCCGCCTTCGCCTATGCAGGACCCACCAATGCAGCCATGCCAGGTCACGATCACAGCAAACATACAGCCCAGCAGGCTGAAGTATTGGGTGCAGCGAATGCCTGTCTCGATAAAGGCCAACGATGCATTGCACATTGCCTGGTAAGCTTTACAGAAGGTGATACTGAACTGGCCTACTGCGCCATGAAAGTGCATGAAATGCAGGAAATTTGTAATGCATTTTCCTACCTGCTGGCATCGAACTCGAGTTATGTTAAAGAATATTCAAGTATCTGTGAAAAAGTATGTAAAGATTGCGCGAAGGAATGTCGCAAGCATGAGAAGCACATTGAATGCAAAGCCTGTGCAGAGGCCTGTGATGATATCGTTGCTGCGATTCAGCTGCACCTGGCCTAAGACGGCTATTTTTTATTAAAGGAACCTCTGATGTGTCTGGACGAAGTAGATTGCGATCTAAAATATTCAGGTTTGAGGCGGAAATTTTCGTAATAGCTAGCTATTGCGAAGATTTTGACCGTAGGAAATGCCCGTGGTGCAACAAAAAAGCTGGAGTGTTAGGCGTAAGATACGAGTTCATGAATTGATCAGAGGTTCCTGAAGTATCGGGTCCAGGGAGTCGCCACTCCCTGCTCCCGGTTTTCGTTTACTTTTTTTCACACCCGTCTTACTGCTGTTTCGCGCTTGCCCGAACAGGCAGTCTGTTTTCTCTTAAAAATGTTGATCTTCAGTCTTTATTATCTTTAATCATACCTGCCAGCCCGGCAAAAGGGTTGTTCGTCGCCTCTTTTGTTTTTGACGCTGCTTCACCTTCACCGATGGCTCCATATTCACCATCAATCAAACGGGAATGCTCGTTGTCATGACAATAGACACACAGCAATTCCCAGTTACTGCCATCTTCAGGGTTATCGTCATGATCGTGGTTGCGATGATGAACCGTCAGTTCACGCACATTCGCCTGAGTAAACTCACGTGAACAGCGCCCGCAAATCCAGGGATACATTTTCAATGCCTTTTCCCGATAGCCCTGCTCGCGCTGATCGCGATTGCGATGCGCATCGGCAACGATTTTGTCGAGCTTGTCACTGCTTGTTTCATTTTTATTGTTAGCCATTTTTAAAACCTTTTTTTTCACCACAGAAGACACGGAGGTCACAGAGGTATTTTATGTTACTTAAGATGTCCTATTATAATCATGAATTAATAGAGCTTCTCTTAGTTCTAGTTGTTGCATGGATGTGAAGATATAAAGAGTACCACAAGCAATTTCTTCCTCTGTGTCATCTGTGGTTTAAGCTTTTCCTGTTTTAAGGTGTTACAAAAACCAGTTCAGCACAGAATCGAAATCTTCAACACAGGCCAGTGGCTTTTCTGCTTTCAGTTTCTCTCTGCTGTGCACGCCGTAACAAACAGCCAGTGCGTTGGTTCCGGCACGGTGGGCCATTTGCATGTCGTAGGTGGTATCACCGACGACTATCGCATTACCTGCAGAGACTCCGGTCTCAGCCAGTATGTCCAGCACCATACGCGGGTGTGGTTTTGATATGGCTTCATCGGCACAACGGCTGACTACAAAATATTCTGCTAACCGGGTGTGTTCGAGAACCCTGTCCAGGCCTATTCGCGCTTTTCCGGTGGCTATGGCAAGAGAGTAGTTTTCGTTCTGCAGTTGCTCTAGCCCTTCCTCTACGCCTTTGAACAAAGGCATCTCAGTTTCATCCAGATACAGAAAGTGCTCACGGTACCTGTTAACGACCTGCTGGCGCACCGCAGCATCAAAACACGGCAGCAGGATATCAAGGGCCTCTTTCAATCCCAGGCCAATGATATTCCGGGTTGCCTCGTCACCCGGGTAATCGATCTCTACATCTGCCGCTGCCTTGCGAAAACAGTTCACGATCTTCGTTTCCGAATCCATCAGGGTGCCATCCCAGTCAAAAATAATCAGTTCCACCGGCTTGTCTGACTTATTGTGATTCATGAAAGTTTGTCTAGCAGCGATGCCAGGGCTTCAGGTAAAGGCGCTTCGATATCCATTTGCTTATCGTCAATTGGGTGTTTGAAGCGCAACCTGCTGGCATGCAGGAAAAGACGCTTCAGGCCATCCAGTTTCATCCGTCGATTAAAAGCACGGTCACCATATCGCTCATCACCGGCAATGGGCTGGTCAATCGACAGTGCATGGACACGTGCCTGGTGTGTGCGGCCGGTCAGCAATTTAATGCTGACCAGCGCTGCGCCTGCTGCAGGATAGTTCCTCTCCGGCACGAATATGCTCGTGGCAGATTTGCCTTTACTTGAGACGGTAACGAAACGCTCTCCGGATTGTCGGCTATTTACCTCCAGTGGGGCATTAATTTTCATCTTTTTTCCCTGCCAGACACCACGTAATAGTGCCAGGTAGGTCTTATCCATGCTCTTGCCATGTTCACGCCTGAGCATTTCATGCATAGCAACCAGTGCAGAGCGTTTTTTTGCCAGAACCAGACAGCCGGAGGTTTCCCTGTCCAGGCGATGTACCAGTTCGAGAAAACGACATTCAGGCCTTAATTGGCGGAAGGCCTCAATAACGCCATAATTAATACCACTGCCGCCATGTACTGCCATTCCTGCAGGTTTATTAATAACAATTATCGATTTATCTTCATACAGAATACTGTTCGAAAGTCGTTTTTTATCCGAGTTGCTGGCCTGTGACGGCTCCCTATCAACCAGGGATACAGGCGGAACTCGTACTATGTCACCAATATTCAGCTTGTAGTGCGGTTTCTTTCTGCCCTTGTTTACCCTCACTTGTCCGGTACGCAGCAATCTATAGATCATACTACGTGGAACACCTTTTAACCGGGATAAGAGATAATTATCTATCCTCTGACCAGTAGATTCCTGATCCACCTCTAGCAGGCGAACTCCAGTCGATTGAGCAGGCTGGGATATTTTATTTGTTGGGCTTCTTTCCGACATGCGCGAATGATACAGGGTTTTTATAGGGCACCTCTATTTATTATGGATAGATCAGATTGCATCATAAAATTGTTCATATCAAGGCAAGGACCGCACGGCCGTTCAATGACATCCTGTCCTCACGGCACTTGTACATCCATGTACTTCGTAATAGCTAGCTATTGCGAAGATTCTTAACGCTGAGATGGGCGATTTTGGATGTGAGATGAATATTCATGAATCAATAGAGGTGCCCTATAAGCTTAAGGAGCCCCGAAAAATCATTAGCTTATCTCTAAAACATTGTGACTGTACGCAGACACTGGTATAGTGCCGCGTTGTGGAGACCAGTTTATTTAGTTTATTGATTCACTTTTAATTGATTTTTCTTTAACTGGCTCGCATATATTAAATGAATATTGGATGCAAGGATGTAACCTTCATCCACGGGTAATGAGATTATCCACCAGAGAGTAGCGGGAAGATGACGGAAAATGACTGTCCACCGCACATAATGGAACTGCAGCACAATAGTGTATTCCAGTTTTAAAACTGTAGACCGCGCACAAGCATTTTCGTTAAAGCCAGCGCCAGTAGTACAGATCATATTAAAGCTGTTTAGCCAGGTTTGGATTATCTCATTTATAAAGAATGACAGCCTGTTACCCGTTGGTAACAGACATTATGACGCAAGCAGACAGGCTATACGTAGCGCATGGTACTAAATTAGAAAAACCTGCTCAAACCCTTTTGTAACTACTAAACAAGGTTCTTTTATCGGGGTGTTGACAGCTACAGCAGTACTTATAGTCCTGACGCAAGGTGCGTCGGAATATACATAAAATGAAAAGAATGTTATTTAACGCAACTCACTCAGAAGAGTTGCGAGTTGCCATCGTAGATGGCCAGAGATTGATTGACCTCGATATAGAATCAGCAAGCTTCCAGCAGAAAAAGAGCAATATCTACAAAGGTAAAGTTACCCGGGTTGAGCCTAGTCTCGAAGCCTGTTTTGTAGATTATGGTTCAGTCCGTCAGGGCTTCCTGCCAATGAAGGAAATCTCCCGTCGTTTTTTCACTGGCGACAAGAAAAATGCACCCATTTCGCAGACCCGTATCCAGGATGTTATCAAGGAAGGTCAGGAACTCGTTGTACAGGTTGAAAAAGAAGAGCGCGGTAATAAAGGCGCTGCCTTAACAACTTTCATCAGTCTGGCCGGGCGCTACCTGGTGTTAATGCCGAATAATCCTAAGGGCGGAGGAATCTCACGCCGCATTGAAGGGGAAAAGCGCAGCGAACTTCGCAAAGTAATGGATGGGCTGGATGTGCCTACCGAACATGCATTGATTGCCCGAACGGCTGGTATTGGTAAAAGCCTGGAAGGCATGCAATGGGACCTCGATTATTTAATGCAGCTGTGGCAGGCCATCGACAAGGCTTCGGCTGAGCGCGCTGCCCCATTTTTGATTTATCAGGAAAGCAACCTGGTCGTTCGCGCCATGCGTGACTACCTTCGCTCTGATATCACTGAAATTCTTATTGATAACGCTGAAGTTTATGAACGTGCAAAACGTTTCATGGAACAGGTAATGCCGCAGAATCTTGCGCGCCTGAAACTTTACGAAGATACAGTGCCGCTATTCTCTCGTTTCCAGATTGAACACCAGATTGAATCCGCCTTTTCGCGTACTGTTCAAATGCCATCAGGGGGCAGCCTGGTCATTGACCATACTGAAGCGCTGGTCAGCATCGATGTGAACTCAGCACGTTCAACCAAAGGCAGCGACATCGAAGATACCGCTTTACAAACCAACCTGGAAGCGGCAGATGAAGTCGCCAGGCAATTACGTATGCGTGACCTGGGTGGATTAATTGTGATCGATTTCATCGACATGACCTCACACAAAAATCAGCGTACTGTCGAGAACAGGCTTAGTGACGCGCTGGAATCTGATCGTGCACGCATCCAGACCGGACGTATTTCCCGTTTTGGGCTGATGGAAATGTCGCGGCAGAGGATACGTCCGTCACTGGGCGAGTCAAACCATCAGGTCTGCCCTCGCTGTGAAGGTACCGGCCAAATTCGTGGCATACAGTCTTCATCGTTAAGCATCCTCCGTATCATTCAGGAGGAAGCACTGAAAGAAAATACCGAAGTGGTGCATGCCTACCTTCCCATTGAGTCTGCTACGTTCCTGCTGAATGAAAAGCGCCATGAAATTACAGGTATAGAGAATCGCCTCGGTACCCGCATACAGATCATTCCAACGCCTTCACTGGATACGCCTCATTACAAAATTGAACGATTGCGCAGTGAAGACCTTGATGAAGCCGCTGAAAAACCTAGCTATAAGCTACAGATAGAAGAAATTAAAAATGAGGCACCTGTGCCGGGCAAACAAGCTCAGCCGGCAGCTGAAAAACCCGCCGTCAGTACCGCATTTCACAGTAAATCAGCACCACTGACTGCAGCTCCTACACCCGCAGTTGCCGCAAAAGGTAGTGAGGAACGAGGATGGTTCACCGGGCTGGTCAAGAAGCTGTTCAGTGGCAACGAAAACGAGGTCGCAGAAGAGCCAAAGCAAGAATCAAAGCCTGCCCCTCAGCGCAGCGGGCAGCAACGTAAGCGTAGACCCCAGGGGAACAGGCCACAAAATCGCCGTAGTGGACAGCGCCGGGGAAGTCAGCAGAATCGTCAGCGCAATACACAAAGAAAACCCGCTCAGTCAACAAAAAAAGATGCACCGGCCGGTAAAGATCAGACCACAGAGCAGAAGGGAAACCAGCAGGACAAACCTAACCGCCCGCGTCAGCAAAATCGCTCAAATAGAGGTCGTCGACGCAATCCCAGGCAGAACCGGGGATCAGCTGAGGATAACCGCCAGAATCGCCCAGCCAGAGACGAAGCTAAAACAAAAGAAGTAAACGGCAATGTGGCCGCAGCGGCTAAAGTTGAGGCACCGGTAAAGGCAGATGCGAATGGCAACGTGGCTCCGGCAGCCAAAAAGAAATCAAGTAGCAGAAGATCGAGTGCTACTGACAGAAAACCCACTGCCACGGCAAAGAATAGCAAGCCTGCTGGTGAGGCTACTAAAAAATCAGTTCCTGTTAATGCAAAAGTTGCTGACAAGCCAAAAACTGATGCAAAGAAAGATAAATCTAGTACGGCTGATAAGCCAAAGGGTGATGCAGCACCTACCAAAACTAAAGTTTCTGACAAACCAAAAATAAATGAAGGGGCTACTAAAGTAAAAGCGACGAATAACACAAAAACTAAAAAGGATGCGCCCGCTGACAAGCAGCCTAAAGCGGAGAAAACAGTAAAAAAATCAGTGAAAAAAACTGCAAAGAAAGCCAACAGCCCTGAAAAGACAACGCAAGGCAACGTCAATAAGGCTAAAAAAGCTAGTAAGCCAGCCACGCAGAAAAAATCTGCACTGGTTCAGGTGGAAACTAAAAAAGTCTCCGAATCAAACTAATCTGAATCAAACCTGGCTGGCTGCTACCAGCGCAGTCCACCGCCAATATAGAAACCGTCAGTCTGGCTCCGAATACTGGAGTCAGACGATGATTTTGCTGTATCAAGCCAGTAGCCTCGATACCCCGCCCTGAGCGACATAGATGGCAGTGGCTCAACGGCCAGCCCTAACTCAAGCTCTTTGCCAAAAGGATCAACCAGGGGACCAACAGTTGTCATCCAGGGCGATAGCGTCGCCTGACCGAACAGATATGCCGGGCCATAAAGTCCAACGCGCCCTTCAGCGATAAATCTCATGCCAGCACTGGATTCACCAGCCGCCATTTCAATATCATTCCAGCCGAGGCCCATCGCAAGATAGGTATTTTGCCTGGCTGATAACAGACGCCTGGTGATATCAAAACTCCATTGACTGGAATCGACCAGGCCTTTGTCGAAGCCCTTTGTAGGGTAATAGCTGGATTGTCCTTTCCATTTATCATCCAGCCAGGCCTGACCAACAGTAAACGGGGATACGCTGCCCAGCGAACCGCCAAATGACTGGACTCCGGTAGTGACTGTGGGTGTTTTCTGAGTCGACTCGGACCCGCTATCTTCAAATGCAAAAGTGGTTGTCGTTGCCATGCCGCACAATATCAGCATTGAAACGGGATTTTTTAGTTTTTTGAAATTCACTGATATCTCCCTTGCCATAAACATCTTCGTGTTAGTTCTATTCTATTAAGTATAGACGGAAACTCGCTAGTTGCTGTCAGGCTACGCCTGTCTAAAGGCAGAATCCAGTATTATTTTAGATATTACTTTAATAAACATCAGTATCTATTTGATTTTGCTATTTTTATTATAAATTAAAAAAACATAAATATAATGAATCATATAAACTCTCTGACCGCCTTTACTAAGCACACTATCAGGCTGTTTAGCCTGGAAAAAGCAGCGGCAGCACCAGCCAGATCAGAAATCTACCCGTTTATCAGGCAAATCAACCTGTCAGGCACTAATTTACTACCCTATGGTAAGTTTTTATCGGGAGGGCTCAAAGACAGCTATCGATTCAACATGTTTTGTATGCGGAAACATATCCATAACGCCAGCAGCCATTAGCGTATAGCCATATTTTTGTACAAGAATACCGCTGTCACGTGCCAGTGTTGCCGGGTTGCATGATACGTATACAATGCGTTTCGGCTGTAATTCATGTAATCGTTCAATAACTTCCAGTGCCCCGCTACGTGGAGGGTCCAGTAGCACCCTGTCCCATTTCCGGTGCAGCCAGCTTCCATCTAGCGGGGTATCATAGAGATCAGCGGTAATGAATTCTGCATTTTCGATACCGTTGTGAACAGCATTCTCTCGTGCCATTTGAACAAGCACAGAATCAGCCTCTATTCCTGTGACATGATGTGCCACACGAGAAAGAGGCAAGGTAAAGTTTCCGACACCACAAAACAGATCAAGTACGTCATCACCTTTATCAGGTGCAAGCAGCTCCAATGCCCTGGCAATCATCAGCTTGTTGATGTCGGCATTGACCTGGGTGAAGTCAGTAGGCCGAAAACGGATAGTGATGTCCCATTCTTCAAGCCGGTATTCAAGCAGACCAATAGTTTCAGGATACAGTGAAATTATGGAATCCGGGCTGCCTGATTGCAACATAATGGATAAGCTATGCTCACGGCCGAAATCCTTAAGCAGTTCCAGATCAGGTTCTGACAAGGGCTCAAGATGCCTGAAGACAAGGATACCTTCGTCATCTCCTGCAGCGATCTCAATCTGCGGGATTCGTTTCGCTATGGAAATATTACCAATTAGCTCCCTTAGCGGAATTATGAGTTGTGAGAATCTATCATCAAGCACTTCACAGCTGTCCATCACAGCGAGATAACCGCTTTGTTTTTCCCTGAAACCAACAAGCACCCCGCCTTTCTTTGGTACAAGCTTCACACCCAGCCGGGCCTTGCGGCGATAGTTCCAGTGGGCGCCCTGCAACGGGGGCAATATCACTTCTGGTTCAACCTTGCCGATTTGCTGCAGATTATCCAGTAAAACAGCCTGCTTTGCGTGAATCTGGCTTGCATCATTCATATGCTGCAGGCTGCATCCACCGCAAATACCAGCTGCAGAACAACGAGGGTCTACCCGTTCATCTGAGGCTTCAAGGACTTCCAGTACTTTCGCTTCATCATATCTACTGCTTCGTTTTGTTGTCTGACAAAGCACCACTTCACCCGGCAATGCTCCATCAACAAATACCGCCTTGCCTTCATGGTGTGCCACACCGCGACTGTCATTGGTCATTGATTCGATAGTGACCGTCATTACAACCGGTGGGGAGCGTCTTCTTCGTGCCATTTTTTAGGAGGCTCCCTCGTTCAAAGCATCAATAAAATTTGTCAGATGCGTTTGGTCTTTCTTTAGCAAATAGTCTTTTAGTAGCTGAAATTGCTTTTCATACGATGAATGATCAATCTCTCCGCACACCAGCTGCCAGCGCTGATGAATAAGGCAGGTATTGATAACTCTGAGTTCGAGGTAAATTCGAATAAGCTCATGACCACCTTCCAGGCAGGCATTAAGGACATTCTGATCAGACATTTTCTCAATTCCGGGTAAACTGGAAAGAATAGCCATCTCGTATAGAGAACCCGAACCCTGTTGATCAAATCCTGACAGTTCGGCGTTTAAATCTATTACCGCAGGACTCTTAGCCAATGGCGTACGGATGCCATAAGACAGGCAGCGGTAATTCAGGACAGGTAAAATTCTGCGACTGTCCCATGTGATTATTTCCGGTTTGTGCTGATCTATGAGTGATGTCAGGAAATGCAGGTGTTGAAGCTCATCAGCCTGAGGGCCACCTGATGTTTGCAGGCTTATGCCGTCATCATCCTGCAGGAGTAGTGATATCGCGGTTGCCTGCAGCAGGTTTTGGCTCAGTTCATCTGAACCATCAGCCTTTTCCCTGCTTTTAGTAAACATGACCCGGGCTATGTCTTTTTCTGACAGATCATGCAGATTGTACAGGCGGGCACCCAGTTCAAAATCAGGAATGGTCGCAATATCAAGGAATAGAATACTCATGTCGATTGATCCTGAAATACCCCTGTAGAAAGATAGCGGTCGCCTCGGTCACAAATGATGCTGACAATCACGGCATTTTCAATTTCGCGTGATAGCTGTATGGCCGCCGCCACAGCCCCGCCCGAGGAGATACCGGCAAATATACCTTCCTTTCGTGCCAGCAGGCGCGTGGTATCCTCTGCCAGTTGCTGACTGACATCCATGGTCCGATCTACTTCTTCTGCTTTAAATATTGAGGGTAAATATTCTTTTGGCCAGCGACGTATGCCGGGAATAGCGGAGCCATCTGTTGGCTGCACGCCAATAATTTTTATGTCGGGTTTTACTTCTCTAAGGTAACGTGAAGTACCCATGATGGTGCCAGTGGTACCCATCGATGAAACAAAATGAGTAATGCTACCCTCCGTATCCCGCCAGATTTCCGGCCCGGTAGTTTTGTAATGGGCATCCGGGTTGTCCGGATTTGAAAACTGATCCAGCACCTTGCCTTTGCCAGCGGCCTGCATCTCAAGCGCCAGGTCACGGGCCCCTTCCATACTCGCTTCGCGGCTGACAAAAATAATCTCAGCACCATAGGCAGTCATACTAACAACTCGCTCGGCACTCATATGCTCGGGCATAATCAGGATCATGTGGTAACCTTTCAGGGCTGCAACCATGGCAAGCGCGATGCCTGTGTTGCCACTGGTCGCTTCAATCAAGGTATCACCCGGCCTGATCTCACCCCTGGCCTCTGCCGCTACGATCATATTCAGGGCCGGCCGGTCCTTGACTGATCCGGCAGGATTGTTGCCTTCAAGTTTGACCAGGATGACATTATTTTTCCCTCCAGTGAGATGCTTTAGTTTTACTAAAGGGGTATTGCCGACGAAGTCTTCCAGTTCTTGCATTTTAGATTAAATTTTAAGTACAGGGTTAGCGGGTTTTACCGAGTCTGGATTCTACCATGATGACATGGCGATAAAAGTATTCGGCTTCACGATAAAAAATGCTATCGTTTAAATTCATGCATTGAAATGGAACCTGTCATGGAAAAATTCCTACCCGTCTTCGAGACTGGAATCATTGAGATTCTGAAAACACAACACGTACTATTTCTGTTCCTGGTGCTCGGTGTCGGGTATTTGGTCGGTAAAATTCGTATCGGTAGTTTCTCATTTGGTCCGGTAGCAGGTGTGTTGTTTGACGGCCGGCCTGCTGGCAGGCGGCCTGACCAGTTCACCTACACTTGCTACGGCGACCGATGCAGTGTCACAGGGTATCATGCCGGTGCCGGAAGGCTGGACCAAAGATGCGGTTATCAACAACATCGCTACCGGCTATGCCATCACCTATATTTTTGGCCTGGCAGGGCTCATTACCGTCATCAAACTCCTGCCGCAATGGCTGGGTATCGATCTGGCTGAAGAGGCACAACGCCTGGACAGTGAAGCGAGTGCAGACCAGAAACCGGTCAATGTCACCACACGCTGCTATCGCGTCACCAATGAAGAAATCACAAAGTTGACGGTAGCGGAGCTGCGCGAGAAATACTGGGATCAGGCAACGGTAGTTACCTTGACCCGTGACGGGAACCGTAAACGCCTCGGTGATTACGAAAATATGCAACTCGGTGATCATCTGGAGGTTATTGGACCTCGCGATTTCTTTGTCAAGGTGGCACCGATGTTCGGTGAGGAGATCCTGCCGGAATGGCGCATCAGCAATGCCATTGATACCGCTCAGATCGTAGTGCTGAACAAACCAGCCATCGGCAGGACACTGGCTGAAATCTAGATCCAGCGCCGCTTCGGTCTGATGCTTTCACGCATTACCCAATTGGGCATCGAGGTACCGCACAGCAGTAATATCGAGTTGGGCAAAGGAGACATCCTGACGGTGGTCGGCAACGCCTCACAGATAGATGCGCTTGGCGAATTCCTCGGGCATATCGAACGCGACATCTCGGAAACAGACATGGTGACCTTCGCCTTCGGTATCGTCTTCGGTGTACTGGTCGGTATGCTGTCCATCGAAATCGGTGGCGTGGCAGTAGGGCTGGGTACGGCCGGAGGGCTGCTCGCTTCAGGTCTGTCGATCGGCTACCTGCGCAGCAAAAGGCCGACTTTTGGACGTCTGCCGGATGCCGCTCAATGGATGCTGATGGAATTTGGCCTGCTGGTATTCATGGCAGGTATCGGTTTGCGTGCCGGCGGTGAGATTCTTGAGACACTTGCCCAGACAGGACCGCCGTTAATTCTGGCTGGTATCTTCGTCACGATAACTCCCATTTTCGTCGGCTACTGGTTCGGGCGTAAGTTTTTGAAGATTGAACCGGTGCTGCTGTTCGGTGCCATCACCGGTGCTATGACCAGCGGGGCTTCACTGGCTGTAGTAACAAATGCCGCAAAGAGCTCTTTGCCCGCACTGGGCTATACCGGCACCTATGCCTTTGCCAATGTACTGCTGATGGTAGCGGGTAGTTTGATACTGTTATTCTAAATAAAAAAATGCCGGCTCATTGAGCCGGCATAATCTTTTATCTCGCGTCACCCCGGCGAAGGCCGGGGTCCATCAATTGCTGCTAAATACTGGATTCCGGACAGTAGTGGGCCTTCGCCGGAATGACGATCGCTATAGTTTCTGTACAGACATTATTTCGGCTGTACTTTATAGGGATTGCCGCCCAGCGCATTGGAGATATCGGTAATCGCTTTCTGTGCGCGCACGCTGTTGCCCGCTGCATCCAGTGGTGGGGAAATAGCAGCGATGCCGAATTTGCCTGGTGATACAGCCAGTATGCCGCCACCTACGCCACTCTTTGCCGGCAAGCCAGTTCTGTACAACCACTGGCCGGAATCATCATACAGCCCTGCAGTGGCCATCACTGCAAGGATTTCATCTATGTTGTCAGAACTGACTACTTTCTTGTGAGTGACCGGGTTGGTACCGCCATTCGCCAGTGTCGCAGCCATGGTAGCCAGGTCCTTCGTGTTGACGGCGACAGAACACTGCCGTGTGTAAATATCCGTTGCTTCGATGGCATCGCCATCGAGGCGTCCATAGGCATTCATCAGCATGGCCAGTGCCTGGTTGCGCTGATTGGTGTCGGCTTCAGATTTGTAGACTTCTTCATCGACATGTAATTTGCGGCCGGCGAAATCATTGTAGGTATTAATGATGGTGTTCCAGACGGCTTTGCCATTGTCACCCTTGATCATACTGGTAGCGGTAATCGCACCCGGGTTGACCATCGCATTCATTTGCTCGCCCTTGTACTGCTCGATAGCGACAATGGAATTGAAAACCTGGCCGGTTGCATCGACACCCATGTTGCCGGAGATAGCTTCTGTGCCCGATTCCTCGATGACACGCGCCATGGTGAAGACTTTGGATATTGACTGGATGGAGACCTCTGATTTCACATCGCCGACGGAGTACACCTTACCGTCTGTGGTAACCAGGGTAATACCAAAAATATTCGGATCCACTTTGGCCAGTACCGGGATGTAATCGGCATTGGCGCCTTCCTCAAGTCCCTTGTACTTGTCATAGGCGGCCTGCAGCGCTGCCTGAATTTTTTCTGGCTCCAGTGCCAGGGCTGCCTGTGAAAATACCGCGCTCGTAACAATGACCATGGCCATGCTGGTCTGCAGCAATGTCTTTTTAAATGATTTCATGATGTAACCCTCCTGTCTTTACTATTTTTGACAATAAATTAAAACTTATACCCACCAATCAGCCGCAGTGCCCACACATTCTCTTCGTGATCGATCTTGTGCTTTTCGTAGGTCGCTGCAAAATAGCCACCTTTCAGATAGCTCTGCTTCAGCTGCAGACCAGTCATCTTCATGAAATCCTGCGGTTGGCCATCTGAACTGATGGAATAGGCAGGATTAAGATCGTAATACGTATAACGGGCATAAAGAGCCGTCCGTGCCTTCGATGTTTTGGAGAAATCATAACCACCCTGAAGCTTGTATGACGAGGCATCACGCAGTGAACCTGCTTCGAAGAAATGGAAGATCATGCCGTTGGCAAAATACGGATAACCACCCCAGGCGCCCAGTGTCGAACCCTGCCCGTCTCCATCGCTGTATTTGGCTGCACCGGTTGCGATCGACCAGCCGCTGTCGAATGCAGCATCGTATTTGAGTGAAAATATATTGTAGTCGATATCGGTTTCACTGCTCTTCAGTTTACCTACCTGTGAGAAGTCGATGAACTGAGCACCAAAATCATGGCCTATGCTGCCGGTTTTTTTGGTCAGGTTATATTGTGCAAATAAGGTGTTATTAAGGTCCGTCGCATAATAGTTCCACAACTGGGCATGGTGCATCTTATTATTAAAATCGACGGCACCATAGTAGATGCCAGTATCATCTGCTTCATCCTTGTTTTCCTGTGGCACAAAACTCGCATCCGACATGGAATGAAATTCCGTACCATTGGCACCGCTGTCCCAGACGCCAGCCATTTCATAGAAGTAACCGGCATGTATGCCGGTATTTTCAAATGACGAATTTTTATAGGAAGCGACAGCAAAGCTGTTTGCCAGCATGTAGTAATCATCGTGTTCGATCATAGGCGTATAGATTTCATTACGCCCGACCAGCAAATGATTTTGATCAGAGTTATATTCAACAAATAACTCCTGAAGAATAGCAAAAGGCTCATTCTCTACCGGGTCAAAGACGAATAAGCGGCTTTGTTTGTCTTCATCGTTAATGCCAAAGTCCGTGGCACCGGCAATACTGATTTTACCGCTGAAGCCATTCATCTTCGGTGTATTCAGTGACAATTTTGGAACGATATAAAAACCTTCTGAATCCTTGTGGCCTTTGTTTATGCTCGGGCTGCCATCCGGGTTGCCGTAATTATATTCAAGCCATCCTGCTCTCACATCACCACTGAAACTGAACTTATTTTCATCTGATGCAGAAGCCTGTGATATTAAGCCAGCCTGCATAACAGTTATAGATAGTGCTGTGAACAGGGCAGAATTTAATAGTGATTAATTATTTTTTCTGGTTTTCAAAGGAGTAGACTCAAATTAATGTTTGTATCTCAGGCTGCCTTGTGCTCGTACAGGTGAACATCCCGCTGAGGGAACGGAATACCGATGCCCGCTTCGTCGAATCGGGATTTTACTGTCTCATTGGTGTCAAAAAATACATCCCAGTAATCTGCACTTTTTACCCACATGCGGAAGACAAAATTAACGCTATTATCGGCCAGCTCTGAGACCGCAATCTGGTGTGCAGGATCAGAAAGAACCCGGCTGTCCTTACTGACGATATCTTCAAGTATGCTGCGAACCTCTTTCAGGTCTGCATCATAGGCAACACCCACCGTCAGATCGACACGGCGCGTCTCCTGGGTAGAATAGTTGATGATGTTATCGCCACCGAGCTTTGCATTCGGGATGATTATAGTTTTGTTATCAGGTGTAGTCAGCGTGGTGGTAAAAATATGGATTGCATTCACCTTGCCGGTAACACCGGCCGCCTCGATGACATCACCAACCTTGAAGGGCCGAAAAATAATCATCAGGAAGCCAGCGGCAAAGTTGGCCAGAGAGCCCTGTAGTGCCAGGCCGATAGCAAGACCGGCAGCACCCAGGATGGCGATAAAAGATGTGGTCTGAATACCTAATTGTCCTAATGCAGCAACAATCACAAAGGCCATCATTGCTATATAGGCGATACTACTGGAGAAGCCGATAATGATTTGATCGAGTCCGCTTTTTGTCATTACCCTGGTAACGAGTTTTTTAACCCAGTTTGCAACCATTTTACCTATAATGAAAACGGCAATCGCGGCAAGCAGCTTTAGGCCATACTGCACCGCGAGATCCATTCCCATATCCAGATATTCAGCCGCTTTTCCCGGATCTAGTATTTCTGTAACCTGCTCGACCACATCGATAGTTTCTGCTGTATCAGCCATTCTTGATTCTCCTTAATTTAAAATATATTCGTTAACGTATAACAGGTGATTGATTAAGCTTCATCACTGCCTAACCAGCGGTAAACAATGCCGGCGATGATAGCGCCAATGATCGGTGCGAGCCAGAACAACCACAGTTGAGATACAGCCCAGTCACCGGCGAACAGTGCTACACCGGTACTGCGTGCCGGGTTTACCGAGGTATTGGTTACCGGTATGCTGATCAGGTGGATCAGTGTCAAGCCCAGACCAATGGCGATGGGTGCAAAACCCTGGGGTGCGCGTTTATCTGTTGCTCCCAGAATTATAATCAGGAACATGAAAGTCATGACGATCTCGGTGATCAATGCAGCACTCAGACTATAACCACCAGGAGAATGCTCTCCATAACCATTCGATGCAAAACCGGCAGTGACATCAAAACCGGCCTTGCCGGTAGCGATCATGTACAGCACTGCGCCAGCAGTTATTCCCCCTGCAACCTGGGCCAGAATATACGGCACCAGCTCAGAGGCATCAAAGCGACCACCTGCCCATAAGCCGAGAGAGACTGCCGGGTTAAGATGGCAACCGGATATATGGCCAATAGCGAACGCCATAGTCAGCACGGTCAGTCCAAATGCCAGTGACACACCTAACCAGCCGATACCGACATCAGGATAACCGGTTGCAAGCACCGCAGCGCCACAGCCGCCCAGTACCAGCCAGAACGTGCCTATATATTCAGCGCCGAGTTTTTTTGTTAATGACATTTTTTATTCCTCAATAGTAGTGAGTAGTGTTGATTTTGATGTATTTGAAGCTGCTAAATAATTATCAGGGCCTGTTTTCAGGACATTAGCTGTTTTGTTTTGCTATAGCCAAGCTTTATCATTTCATCTGCTCGGTCGAACTCCAGTGTCCTGCAGGCATTTCTTGCAATTTCAATGGTCAGGTCTGGCGGATAGGCTGCCAGTTTTTGCCGGGCGATGGTGCTTTGCATTGTCTCAAACGCCTGCATGGCGACATCGTAAACATCCCAGTCTTTTCTGTCGGCACTCTTTGCAGATTGCTGCAGGCTTTTTATGAAGCGGTTGATGTTTTGCTGAATGAACGAATCCTGCTCCTGCGGATTTTCTCGTATTCCTGCCTGATCGTCTATCACAGCCGGCGGGCCACCCAGGTTCACTGCTATGGTCAGATCTGTGTTGTCACCGAAGGTCGGTGCAATGGGTACCGGGTTCAAAACACCGCCATCAATTAGTAGCGTTCCACGGTAGTCAAAGGGTGTAAAAAATAACGGCAGCGACATCGATGCCCTGATGGCATCGAACAACCTGCCTGAATTGATCCAGATCTCTTTTTCTGCACTTATATCTGCGGCTACTGCTGTAAAACGCACTGGCAGATCTTCTATTTTCTGGTCACCGACAAGATCAACCAGGGTATTGATGATTTTATCACCTTTTACCAGCCCGCTCTTGCCCCAGGAAAGATCAAGCAGTGCAACAATTTCCAGTTTTGTGATGGAGCGCACCCAGTGTTCAAAGGTATCCAGCTTGCCTGCTGCGTAGATGCCGCCGATAAGTGCGCCCATGGAGCAGCCCGAAATAGACTTTATTTCGTAACCATTCTCTTCCAGCCAGTGAATGACGCCGATATGCGCCAGACCTCGAGCCCCACCGCTGCCGAGAACGAGAGAGACTGATTTATTATCACCAGACATAGAAGGTCGCGGAGAATTTAATCATAATTTTCTCTCTGTGTATTTATGAACAAAAAATGCCGCCCTTATTGGCGGCATTTTTGGGAGCTTTATTGATTAGTGCGATCCAGTCGCACCCTTTTCCAGCTGATCCATAACCTGATCCAGGCTGAAGCTTGCAGCTTTCTGGCGTGGTGGGTATTCCACGAAGGTTTGAAGGAATTTACCGACGTAGGCCTGTGCTGGCACCAGCAGATATGCACGATCTAATAACCAGTCGAAATAGGTATTAGACGTTATCGATGCACGCTCATAGGGATCGCGCCTCAAATTATAAACATTTGGTATGCGCAGAGGTACAAAAGGTTCGATCCAGGCCTGCAAGGTGGCTTCAGCTCGCTGCTCCATAAAAATAAGCTTCCAGTCTTTGTAGCGTAAGGCAGTCAGGTCACCGTCATCAGAAAAATAGAAAATTTCATCACGTGGTGAGTCTTTAGTCTTCCCTGTCAGATAAGGCAGAAAATTATAACCATCCAGGTGCACCTTGTAGCTTCTATCCCCCGCTGTTTTGCCTGCCAGCAGCTGCTTCTTCACGTTTTTATTGCCGGCGGCAGCGACAAAAGTTGGCATCCAGTCCATATGATGCATGATGTCGTTGGAGACAGAACCAGCTTCGATATGACCCGGCCAGCGCACCATGGCAGGTACCCGCCAGCCACCTTCCCAGTTAGTATTCTTTTCGCCACGGAACGGCGTCATCGCAGCATCCGGCCAGGTGTTCATATGCGGGCCGTTATCCGTTGAATACAAGACCATGGTATTGTCAGCGATCTTCAACTCATCCAGTAAATCCAGGAACTTGCCGATGTGCATGTCATGCTCAACCATACCGTCTGAATACTCATCCTGACCTGAGATGCCACGCAACTCCTTCTTCACATGAGTTCGGAAATGCATGCGTGTGCCATTCCACCAGACAAACCACGGTTTACCCGCTTTATTCTGTTCTCTGATAAATTCCAGAGCCCGGTCTGAAGTTTCATCATCGACTGTTTCCATACGTTTTTTCGTTAGAGGGCCAGTATCCTCTATTTTCTGCGTACCATCAGGATTTGCCCAGGAATGGATAACACCACGCGGACCAAATTTCTTTTTAAATTCGGGGTCCTTCGGGTAGTCCTCATTTTCTGGTTCTTCTTCAGCATTCAAATGATAGAGATTGCCAAAAAACTCATCAAAACCATGATTGGTTGGCAGCATTTCATCTCGGTCACCAAGATGATTTTTACCGAACTGACCTGTCGCATATCCCAGCGGCTTGAGCATTTCAGCAATAGTAGGATCTTTTTCACTCAGACCTTCCTTTGCGCCTGGCAGGCCGACCTTGCTGAGACCAGTGCGGAATACGCTCTGCCCGGTAATAAAGGACGAACGGCCAGCCGTACAGGACTGCTCGCCATAATAATCAGTAAAGACCATGCCTTCTTCGGCAACACGGTCGATGTTAGGAGTTTTGTAACCCATCAGACCGCGGGTGTAGTTGGAGATATTGGACTGGCCGATATCATCTCCCCAGATAACGAGGATATTGGGTTTGCCTGTCGCTGCCATTGCCTGCCCGGCAGAGACGAAAGCCAGCAATAGCACTGGCATTAAAACTCTAATTTTCATGGTAGAATTCCTTTTTTTTGTTATTCTGAATCGTCAGTGGTTGTCGCATCAGCAGCATTTTTAGCTACAGATTTCATGCCGTTGCCACAACCGCCACCCGATTTATACATCTGGCTTTTGCCAATCACCTGGCCATTAGTGGCATTCAATACGAAATATTCCTTTTCGTTACTGGATGTTTTCACTTCAAAACGCGCTTCGTCCTGTGAGTTCTTTTTCACGGACTCGATGCCATTCAAGCAGCTTTTTTTATCTTTGTATCCCTGGCTGGTGAGAATTACTTCGCCATTGCCTGCCTTGAGATTAAAATAAAATTTGTTGTCTTTGCCTGTTGTGATGACGAATTTTCCAGCCATTTCTTATTCTCCTTAATTTTTGATTTCCTGAGTATTCAAAAAAACTAATTTTATATCATTTAATACTAAGGAAACTCTGATGTGTCGTCATTGCGAGGAACGAAGTGACGAAGCAATCTCTAAGTACATGGTTACATTGTATGAGATTGCCACGCTACGCTCGCAATGACGGTGTATTTGAATTAATCAGAGTATCCCTAGCATCTAAATGTGACATTTTTATAAACGGGAAGCAAGCAAAAGACAGGAGCAATTAAAATACCGGGAGTTTAGCCGGGCTGCATATGCTCTACCATCATCTGTACCGACTTCCTGCCGCGAAATTCATTAACATCCAGTTTATAAACGACATGTACCCTGCCCCTGGCCATCACCTCATCACCCTCTCGAATATTGAACATGATCGCATCAATGGGTATGACACCCGCAGAAAGCTGCATCTTTAAATGGTTTTTGCCAACAACTCGCTTCTCAATGACATCAAAGTCACCTTCAAACAGTGGCTCAGGAAATAGCTGCCCCCAGGGGCCGGCCTGACGTAATAACATCGCGGTAGCAAGGTCCAGTTCCGTGGCTGCAAGCTCACCATCTGTCATCAACACCTTTTCCAGCGCCATGTCCCCGAGCTGTCGCTCCACTTCCTCATTAAATGCCTGGCTGAATGGTTCATAACTTTCACCTGGCAAGGACAGGCCCGCAGCCATGGCATGTCCACCAAATTTTGAGATTAGTCCAGGATGTCGAGTTGCTACAGCATCCAGCACGTCCCGGATATGCAGGCCGGGTATTGAACGGGCAGAACCTTTCAGCCCTTCCTGCCCTTCCCCTGCCGGGGCAAAAGCGATGACCGGGCGATGAAAGCGTTCCTTGATTCTTGCAGCCAGAATCCCAATGACGCCCTGGTGCCAGTTCCGGTCATAAATACACAGACCGACAGGCATATCAGCGGCACCATCCAGCTGGATCTTTTTCAGGTCTTTCAGGGCCTGTGTATTCATATCAGCCTCTATACTGCGTCGCTGCTGATTTATGCTGTCAAGGCGCACAGCGATCTCATGGGCGCTTTCACTGTCCTCAGCCAGCAGGCATTCTATGCCTATTGACATGTTTTCAATTCGACCGGCAGCATTCAATCGTGGGGCAACAGCAAACCCCAGGTCGGATGCAGTCAGGTTGCCGGGTTTTCGGTTTGCTACATCCACCAGGGCAAGGATGCCGGGACAGGCCTGCCTGTTATTAATGCGCGCCAGACCCTGTTTGACCAGAATGCGGTTGATATGGTCCAGTGCCACCACATCGGCAACTGTCCCCAGCGCGACGATATCAAGCAATTCAGCCAGATTAGGCTCTGCGAGCTGTTGCTGGCTGAACCAGTTTCCTTCGCGCAGCCTGGATCTGAGCGCAAGCAGCAAATAAAAAGCGACCCCTACACCGGCAATGTTCTTGCTTGGAAATTCATCACCCGGCTGGTTGGGATTGACGATGGCGTCGGCATCGGGTAATTCATCACCGGCTAAATGGTGATCCGTTACCAGCACGCGTATACCCTTCTCTTTCGCACTGGCAACACCATCCATACTGGCAATCCCGTTGTCGACAGTAATGATCAGGTTGGGGTCCCGCTGTGCCGCTACCTCGACGATCTCAGGTGTCAGTCCATAACCAAACTTGAATCTGTCCGGAATGAGATAAGAAACCTGTTTAGCACCCATCGCACGCAGACCTTTCATCATCACGGTGGTGGATGTCGCGCCATCGGCATCAAAATCGCCAATAATCAAAATCTTCTGATCTGACGTGAGCGCATCAGCAAGCAGTGATACCGCCTTCTCCATTCCTTTCATCATAAAAGGCGAAGGTAGATGTTTCAGGCCATAGTCGAGTTCAGCCGTGCTCGAGATGTTTCGTGCCAGGTAGATTCTATTCAGCAGTGGGGACAAATTTTCATCCAGCGTATTGCCTGATGGAATTTCGCGTCTACGTATGGTTACCGGGGGTTTATTCATTGGAAATCGTATAATTTATTTTGTGCTATCCGGGGTGCGTAGTACGGCCATTCATTGTGCGACACAATCATAACAAAAAAAAGGATTTCACCCTGTCGTATATTGCTGGATTTAATCATAAGTCTCCCTAATCGATAAAGATCTGATCCAGATCAAGGAATGGCAGACATCTATTTGTATATATTATGCAGTATCAAGTCTTATATTTACTTTATACGTTATGAAAAAAACAATATTCATTTCCCAGCTCCTGAAAACTCTTGTTGCTATCGGTCTGTTTAGCATGGCCTCAGTCGTGCAGGCACAACCATCGTCAGACTCAGACAGCGATATAGAAATTGAAGAAAAAAAGCCACAGGGAGATTTCTGGAAATACGAGGAAATCATTACTGATCAACATACTGATGCTGTTTCCCAGAGCCTCGGTTTCGTGCTCAACAAATCTCACCAGTTTGCCAACTGGGTCGATCATTTTTTTGATGATGACCGGACCAGGGGTATCAAAAATACAACACGGATAAAACTCGGATACTGGGCTTTTCAGGATAAAGATGATGAATATAATGATTCTGATTTCAAGTTCAATATAAGGATAAAACTGCCAGGACTTCAGAAACGTGCTCAGTTTATTCTCACCAACGAGCCGGATGATGAGCTGTCCAGCAGCCCTTCGGGCGGAGTCTTCCCTGACCAGGTAAGAGATGATGAAACAGTGGCAGGGTTTCGCTTTTTTGATCTTGCCGGGCTAGGTAAAAAAATCCCTGGTAAATTCAGTACCGCGATGGGGGTCGGGTACAGTGACGATAGCCCGACATTCAGGATTGAGCCCCGTTATATATATACGCACGACTTTAAAATCTGGTCGACGACTTTCCTGCAAAAAATACGCTGGCATTCTCGCGATAAATGGAGCACAGAAACTCGCCTCGACTTTGACCGCGCCCTGAGTGAGAAATATTTCCTGCGTTTTAATAACGAACTATTCTGGGAGGAAAAACAGGAAGAATTTGATGGTTATGAATTTCGTCCTCGCGTCATCCTGTCGCGTCGATTTTCCAGCAAGCAGGCAATACTGTATGAATGGAACAACCTGTTTCGCAGTGAGCCCTCATTCGACCTGCATACCACTACACTCGCTGTTCGCTATCGCCGTCAGATCTGGCGCCCCTGGCTGTTTTTTGAAGTCGCACCGCAAGTTGCTTTCAGAAATGAAGAAGACTGGAAGGCAGCACCAGGAATCTTTGCTAAAGTAGAGCTGTTGCTGCTGAAAAAAGATAAGTGACTTAAGGAGCCGCTATTAATTCATGATGAAGATAGTTGTTGAAAATGCGTAAAAAAAGTGTGTTTACTTACCCTGGCGACGAGATTGATGTGAAATGGGATGGTCGCCTGTGTATCCATATCGCTGAATGTGGGCGTGCTGAGGGGGAATTGTTTGTAACCGGACGCAAGCCCTGGTGTGTGCCGGACAATAGTTCCATAGATGAAGTCATTGATATCTGCCAGCGCTGTCCCAGTGGAGCCTTAACGGTCAGTGACAAATCCGGCAATACTATTGAACA
>JAYEGM010000245.1:0-7332 GCA_034659075.1 Pseudomonadota bacterium | reverse complement strand
CACGATGACGGTCGCGTCGGGAAACGAAATGCTATGCATTGCCCCGTAGTATGTCCGCAAAAGTCCTGTGTCGCTGGGAATGCCACCACCTCCGAGAATGACGATGTACTCGGGGATTTCCATGGTGTCAGTGCTGGAGACATTTAGCCAACTCTGGACAATCCCGTCAAGTAAAGGGGTAGCTAGCGCGATCTGTAATAAGAATAGCGCGGCACTGATGCGAACTAGCGTGCGTCCAAAGAACCGTAGCGGATCTGCAAGTTTGTGGCGTCGCTTGCTTTTCATATAGCCTCTAACATTTTCCGGGGATTTAATTAAAAAGGGCCGCTTCGGGTCGACTGCGGGCATCTGGCCGATGTAAGCAGATCAAACTTATCCCATGCAACCTGAAATGGCGCTAACCGGTCCAGCCTGTGTGAAAACACATTAATATTTTAGTTGATTGGGACAGGATGACACTTTAACTAGTGAACCTCACTGATAATAGCTAGATCATCCCACATTGACGCCAATGCGAAGGTAAAGGCGCGCTGTTTCTCCACCCAATATTCAAATTCAGCGTTTTCACACAGCCTGGGCCAGTTGCGGACACTCCTCGTGCAAAGATAAGCCATCCTAAAGGGTGTTTTCCGAGACGCTGGTTAAAACTAATAGAATTAGCTGATCTTCTACAGGAGTCAGCATTCGGTAAAGCTGACCGCCAGTCCCCCGAGTGATGTTTCCTTGTACTTGTGCGACATCTCGAGTCCGGTTTGCTTCATTGCCTCGATGCAATTATCCAGCGGCATAAAGTGCTCACCTGTTCCATGTATCGCGAGCGAAGCGGCCGTGTAAGCTTTGATTGCACCAAATCCGTTTCGCTCGATACACGGTACCTGCACCAGGCCATTGACCGGGTCGCAGGTCATGCCGAGGTGATGCTCAAGGGCAATCTCGGCAGCATTTTCGACCTGTTGTGGCGTACCACCACGAACTGCGCACAACCCGGCAGCTGCCATTGCTGCTGCTGAGCCTACTTCACCCTGGCAACCGACTTCAGCACCCGAGATGGAGCTGCGGTGCTTGATCAAGCCACCGATCGCGGCAGCGGTAAGCAGGAAGTCATGTACCTGTGTTCGACTCATGCTCTCGAATTCAACTATGTAATTCAGGACGGCAGGAATCACTCCCGCCGCGCCATTTGTCGGTGCCGTGACAACCAGTCTCCCGGCAGCGTTTTCTTCGTTGACAGCCATCGCATAAGCGCATAACCATTCGTTCAGACTGGCTTGGTCTGGCGTCTCCTTCAGATAATGAAACAGTTTCTTTGCTCGGCGCGCAATATTGAGGCCACCCGGCAGGCAGCCATCTGAACTCAGGCCATTGTTGATGCATCGTTGCATCGCATGCCATATAGCATCCAGTCCTTCCTCGAGTTTCTGGGCCGTGATGTGAGCAGTCTCATTTGCCCGCTTCATATCAGCTATCGATAGTTTGTTGCTATTTGCCATGGCAACCATGGATCGTGCTGAATCGAACGGATATGGGCAGGATTGAGTCGACGTCGCTTTCATAGGAGCAACGAGCTCGCCAATTTCCTCCAGTGATGCGATAAATCCGCCGCCTATGGAAAAATAGACCTCTTCGATCAGAACCTTGTCACTTCCATCAAGGAGTTGGAAAACCATGCCATTGGGATGCTGGGGAAGGGTATCACTCAAATCAAACTCAATGTTGAATCTGGGTGAAAAGCCGAGGAAGGTGCCGCCATTCAAGGCTACCGCGTTCCGGGATGCAAGATCATCATACAGCCCATCGGCATCATAGTTTGCCATGCCTGCAGGGGTATAACCATGCAAACCCAGCGTCACGGCGCGATCGGTTGCATGCCCCTTGCCCGTGTACGCGAGAGACCCCTTCAACGTGCAGTGCAGATGCAAATCCTTTGTTACCGGATGTTCGTGGCAAAACAATCCTGCCTTTTCAATAAAGTCCTTCGCGGCCACCATCGGGCCCATAGTGTGGGAACTCGATGGCCCGATCCCGATCTTGAATAGTTCCAGAACGCTTATGAACATATAGCTATCTGCGTGTTTCGTGATGTGCAACATTTCATAGTACTAGATTCGCACATCTGAGCATTCGTGAATACACAAAAGTACAGGCAGAATTCATAGAGCTGCTTGCGTATATGGGCACGTTGTCATGCGGGAATCATGACAGGAATCAATTAGGTCTCCGGTCTAATACATACCAACCTGTATTGAGGAGCATATAATGAAAAAGTTAAATATGATTTCTGCGACTGTAGTGACAATTATCTTTCCACTTTCCGTAGCCGCTACCACAATAGATTACGACGATTCGATGGATTATGACACCTTCGAAGACTTAGGTACTTCGAGCCAGTTGATCAATAGAAATAGCAGCGAGCGTGCCGAAATGTCCGTTCTACGCTCTACGGATAAAGCCACTCCAGAGATTGCATTTCCATATCAGGATTTCTATAACGACTGATAGTTCATAAATCACCATATCTCCCGTTATTTGGGAGATGTGGTGATTGATCATAGGGTTCGATGTTCTGTCCTGGAGGGTGTTTTTTATAAAAAACGCCCCTGGTAGAAAGATCTCACAGGGGCTTAACTACATTATGAGGAGATAATATGCGAAGCATACTGTACTACCGGTTTATTACATCCATATGAAGCAGGTTGAAAATTCTGCGTGTATGACAGAAATGGGTCGACTGCGGTAGTTCCTGCAGACTGTAAGAAGGCTCACTTACGGCCATGAGCGGACATGGGTGCAGAAACAAAAAACCGCCCCGAAAGGCGGTTCTTAAAAGGTCGACTTACGACGAAAGTTGACCTTCTTTAGGGGAACGAACCCACGCTAAGAATCAGGTCAACTTCAATTATGCTTGACTAACTAAGGTATCAATCTAGGTTATAATCAGATCGCAAGCACCAAATAATCGACAATATTTTAATACTAAACAGGGTTTGTACCAATGACTTGGGATGCATGGTTTGTCTTCGTGATTATATCGTTGTGCTTTGGGCTACTGGCTACTAATCGATTTTCCCCTGATTTAATTTTGATGGGAGGTGTAACGCTATTCTTAGTTAGCGGAATTATTTCCCCGTCACAGGCTTTAGCTGGTCTAGCCAATGAAGGTATGGTGACCGTAGCGGTATTATATATTGTCGTCACGGGAATACGTGAGACTGGAGGGATAAACTGGATCGTGCAATCGGTTTTGGGTGTCCCTAAATCATTAGCAAATGCACAAATAAAAGTGATGGCACCAGTGGCAGTTTTGAGTGCTTTTCTAAACAACACACCTGTAGTCGCTGTGTTTATTCCTGCTATTGAAGACTGGGCTAAGCGCCATCGTATTTCTGTATCAAAACTAATGCTGCCTTTGAGCTATGCGGCCATTGCCGGGGGCACATGCACCTTGATAGGCACAAGCACAAATCTGGTTATCAATGGAATGGTGATCACAGAGACCACTAATTCACAATTTGGTATTTTTGACCTTGCTTGGGTAGGTGTCCCAGTAACGCTTGTAGTATTTGCATATGTTTTAATCACCCAGTCTTGGTTGTTACCTGAACGTCGACCCGCCGTAGGCAAGTATTCTGACGTGCGAGAATACACAGTGGAGATGCTAGTTGAACCAGATAGTCCCCTAGTAGGAAAAAGTATAGAGCAGGCAGGCTTACGTCAATTACCAGGTCTATATTTAATTGAAATTGAACGAAACGGGACGATTCTGACAGCTGTCCCCCCTAATGAAATATTGTTAGGCGATGACCAACTGGTATTTGTAGGTATAGTAGATTCAGTCATAGATTTACAACGTATTGCTGGTCTGAAACCTGCGACGAATCAAGTCTTTAAGCTGGAATCTCATATAGACAAACGCTGTCTAACAGAAGCTGTTATCTCCAATACCTCCCCTCTTGTTGGTAAGACAGTACGTGAAGGTCGTTTTCGTAGCATATACAATGCTGCCATCATTGCTGTAGCTCGTAACGGGGAAAAAATTACCCAGAAGATCGGTAATATAAAATTGCGTGCCGGTGATACGTTGTTATTGGTGTCTAATCCTGCTTTTGTTGAACAACAACACAACTCTCGAGACTTCTATCTTGTAAGTGGATTGCCTGATGCACAGCCAATACGTCATAAACTCGCTCCACTTGCTTTAACGATTTTATTTGGAATGGTGGTTACAGTGGCATTTGGATGGCTCAGCATGTTAAAGGCAGCCATGTTAGCAGCAGGTCTGATGATTATTACACGTTGTACTACAGGCCGCATTGCACGCAGGGCGGTAGATTGGCAGGTACTTATCGTTATCGCAGCATCATTTGGTATTGCTTCAGCACTGCAAAACTCAGGTGCCGCATCAGCGATTGCACAATGGGGCATCTCTATAGCACAAGGTCATCCCTTGTTAGCGCTTACCTTTGTTTTCGCTTTAACGGCCATGTTCAGCATCATTGCAACTAATAATGCCGCTGCGGTAATTATGTTCCCTATTGCTCTTTCTACATCGGAAATCCTCGGCATTAGCTTTCTCCCTTTCGCTGTGGTAATTATGGTGGCCGCCTCTGCCAGTTTTGCTACGCCCATTGGTTATCAAACCAACCTAATGGTTTTTGGCGTAGGTGGATATCACTTTAAAGACTACTTTTATTTTGGTGCGCCATTAACGGTAATAGTAGGAATTGTGACAATATCTATTGTGCCATGGGTATGGCATTTATAGTGCTTAGCGGCATCTAAATGGCCGCTCTGGGTGGCGGGTTCAGCACCTGAAGCCAAATAGCCTACTCTGAAGGTCAGGTGTCGGCCAACTGCTGCCATTCACCACACCAGATAATCGGGCAATAAAAACCCCGCCCGAAGGCAGGGTCTGGTCTGTAATAAAGTAAAAACCCTTTGCTGTTTAGGGTTTCAATATGTATGGTCTAACAATCATCGTCATCCCCAGACGCAACTGTGACTGTTTGACCTTTAATTTCAAGAATAGGGTTAAAGTGCGCGTTTTCTATACGATCTTCGTGGCTCTCGAAAAACCGATCTATATCTTCAAAGGTAAAGCAGTTATAGGTAAATAGTTTACCGGACCGCTCTGCCAATAACGTTTCATTGCTCGGCGACCACAAACGATTAGCTTGCTGTTTATTCCAGGTTTTGAATATCGGAAGTTCACAGAGTTCTTCTTTGGACATAGCAAGGGCATTATTATTAACTGTTATGATGCTCAAGCAGAGCAAAGTGCTAAAGACGTATTTAGGGGCTTTTAATTTTAAGATTTCCGTTTCCATTATTATCTCCTTTGCTTTATATACATAATTTAATATGAAGCCTTATAAAATCTAATTCTTATGGTTCAACCTCCTTACCGCCCATCTCAGCAAGAGAATAGCGACTGTTTGCAACAAGTTCCTTTACTAGTGCGGGATCTGCTTGAGTGTCTTTGATCTTGTTGCGTAATTTCTCTGGCACATGCGCTTCCACACCTAGATCCTTCATCGCATGAACAGAAGAAGCCAGATACTGAATAAATTCATCATAACTAATGGTCAGACGTTCCTTAATATGGTTTGCCGTGTCGAAGATTTCTTTGGCACTTAATTCGACCAAATCCTCGACCGGGATCTTTAGTATCTGTTTCAACGCATTGCAAGTCAGGTGACCGGGGTCTCCACTATATAGAGCTACACCACGAATCCTCAGGATGTTTTCAGCAAAGGACTGGATCTCGAGCCGAGTATTGATATTCATCCCCAAGGCATAAGCATCCGCACCTTGCTCGCCAAGAAAGCCGTTATACTCACCCCAGAATTCCTTCTGCGACATTCGTTGTGGCCCAACATACATGGATTGCAGGCAATGATAGACTTCGTGGTCGATTACAAACATAAGATAGTCACCCGATTGTAGCTGTAAGTCTTTAGGTACTTTCTGTATGAAATTCTCGGGCAGACTCGACAGGTGTCGTGTTGCCTGGATCGAATCAGAGGCAATCTCGTCGGGGTTAATGGTCAGGACACAGATATGCGCCTGCGAGCCAACAGAGTCATCGGCCATGAACAGTGAAGCCGATGGCATTTTGGATTGCAGCATAAGCAAAATGCGATTCATGCTGACAATCATCAGGTCCTCGCGCAACTCTGGCGGGTGCTCATAGTCCAGACTTTTGGGCTTAAAACCAAGCAGCATAGCAAGGGCCAGCATATCAGTTACTGTCTTATCCCCTCCCTGCAGGATCAGAAAAGATATTTCGGGATATAGATGCCTGTAGTATTCAATTTTATCGTTAAGCAGTGTTTGGGTGAGGTTGTTTTTTTTAAGCGTGTAAGATTCATCTTGTGCACTGACGCCATAGGACATAGCGGTGGTAACTAAACAAAGCAGGATAGGTAAAAGATATTTTATTATACGTTTGAGCATATACAATCACTCCCGGCATCAATCCCTTGATTGCCTATTCTTCACTAGCGCTCCCCTAGCCTTTATATTATTATGTATATTTTTCAATGACTTATAACATACTTTAGTGATTTTGTCAAGATATTATTGAATTGAGCGGGCACTACAATTGTGATTTAAAATGAGAATGCGATAGCAAGACGTTGTTATACAGAGGGTTTAATCCCCCCTCAATTTAATTCACATTGCGGTAATTGAATAAATACAATACACAAGCTTTTCTTACAAAACGCTAATGACAGCAATGCGTCGACAACGGATGTTCAGCATCTGAAGTCAGATAGCCTATCCTGAAGGTCGGGAATCGGCCAACTCCTGCCATTCATGGGGAATCAGCACCTTGTTATGCCTTAGTTAAATAAATCCATTAATTCTTTTGCCGATATTAATTTCTCATAACTGGTATATCTCGGACTTTGCATTACCCCTTTTTTTGCTTTTCCAAATTTAATTGGGCCTATGGGTTTTGCAGGAGCAACAAAATTTAATCTATATTTTCCTCCATCACCATATGGCTCGATAGACTCGACTTCGGCAAAATGCGTAACTTCAGATATAGGTGAGGTTTGATATGCAGCGATATACTTAATATCCTTAAGCTTGCCTCCACCAATACGAATAGCATACCAGCAGTTTTCACCTAGAAATACATCGTTAAACCCTTCTTCTTGGGCAGGCACTACAATTGTATCTTGAACATTTTTTGATGTACTTGGCAATTGAGTAGCAACCTTTATTTTTTTAGATTTCTCAAATACTCTTATTTCAACCAATGGCAATATGCTTAATATCTCATTGAGAAATTCTTTTGTATCGGCTTTTTCCGATTCGGTTAAGATT
>JAYEGM010000244.1:0-24314 GCA_034659075.1 Pseudomonadota bacterium | reverse complement strand
CAGTAATTTACATTGTGCCGGCATTGCTGCCCGTTGACGGCATAAGCCGATACCTCATATCGCTCCAGTCCGGATGCTGCAGCCCGGGCAGTCAGTACATCCTGCATATCGGCAAGCACCTCATCACCGGGCAGGTCAGCTGGCGGGGAATGTTTAAATTGAGTATTTGCCTCGATCGTTAATTGGTATAGCGATAGATGAGGAGGCTGGTAACTAAGAGCGGCCTGCAGATCATGTTGTGCCGCTTCGATATCCTGCCCGGGCAGGCCGAACATCAGATCAATGTTGTAACTGTCATAGCCACTTGCTTTAACTGCATCAATGGCCCTGTGTGCCTGCTCTGCATCATGCACCCTACCGAGTGCCTGCAGGCTTTGATCAGAAAAACTCTGAATGCCCAGTGACAACCTTGTTATTCCTGCCTCGCGAAAGTTCTGAAACTTGTCAACTTCCAGACTGCCCGGATTGGCTTCGAGTGTGATTTCGCTAGTCGGCAGACAGGAAATTCTGGCCCGGATTCCAGACAGTATATCGTGTACTGCAGAGGCTGACAGCAGGCTCGGGGTGCCGCCACCAAAGAAGATGCTGGAGATACGTCTGCCCCAGACGCGAGGCAAAAGTTGCTCTAAATCTTTCAGCAGTGCTTCAATATAATCCTGCTCGGGGATGCCATCCTTCCCGGCCTGATGAGAATTGAAATCACAGTATGGGCATTTGCGCACGCACCAGGGGATGTGGATATACAGGGCAAGTGGAATCGCCTGGTTCGCGATCATGACTGCAGGTTCAGATATTTGTCGACAGCAGTCCGAGCATCTGGCGTAAAGCCTTGCCCCGGTGGCTCAATGCATTCTTATCTTCAGCCGTCAGTTCAGCCGCACTGCAATTGCGTTCCGGCACGTAAAAGACCGGATCATAACCAAATCCTCCCTGGCCCTGAGTAGAGCTGAGGATTCTTCCTTCCCATACACCCTGCGCGATAATGGGAACCGGATCATTAGCATGCCTTAGAAAAACCATCACACACTGAAAACGGGCCGTTCTTTCTTCATCAGCCACACCATCGAGTTCCCTCAACAGGCGCTGGATATTACTTTCATCATCACCGGCATAGCGGGCAGAATGTATCCCGGGTTCGCCGTTCAGTGCATCAACTTCGATGCCGGAATCATCAGATAATGCTGGCAGACCAGTGTGCGCCGCGGCATTTCGTGCCTTGATAATGGCATTTTCAACAAAGCTCAGGCCATCTTCTATCGCTTCCGGGGTATCAAACTCTGACTGTGCAACGATATCTACATCAACACCGGAAAAAATATCCCTTATCTCCTTTAATTTACCGGCGTTTCCTGTTGCCAGTACGATACGCCTGTTCATTAGATCTCTGCCTCAAGAGCCTGTTTCTGCTCACTGATAATTTCTGCAATGCCATTTTTTGCAAGTTCGGTCATCGCAAGCATTTCATCCATTGAAAATGTTTTCCCTTCAGCTGTTCCCTGAATTTCGATGAACTCACCCGTTTCATCCATCACTACATTCATGTCAGTCTCGGCATTACTGTCTTCTGCGTAATCAAGGTCCAGTACCGGTACGCCCTGATAGATGCCCACTGATATTGACGCGACCATATTCTGTATCGGATTTTCTTTTAAAATTCCTTGCTTAACCAGGCCATTGACGGCATCAGAAAGCGCAACACAGGCACCTGTAATAGATGCTGTACGTGTGCCGCCATCAGCCTGTATGACATCACAATCCAGCGTGATACTGCGTTCACCCAATGCTTTAAGATCAACCGCCGCGCGTAGAGATCGACCAATCAACCGCTGGATTTCCATTGTCCGCCCGCCCTGCTTGCCTCGCGCGGCCTCACGACCCATGCGAGTATTGGTGGAGCGCGGAAGCATGCCATATTCCGCCGTCACCCAGCCCTGCCCCTTGCCCTTTAAAAAACGAGGAACCTTTTCTTCAACAGTCGCTGTACAGAGAACTCGCGTATGGCCAAACTCAACCAGCACCGAGCCTTCTGCATGTTTGGTAAAGTTTCGGGTGAATTTAATATCCCGCATTTCATCGGGCGCACGGTTACTGGGGCGCATAGGTTCTCGCTTTAGGTTGGTATTGATTGAATTAAAAGTTTTTTACAGCGGTAAAATCTGGGGATGGAAGTATATACTAATTGAGCATTAGTCCTTAGTCTATTGCCTTAAAACATAAACCGTAACACGTAAAACGAGTCTTTACTTCCGCTCTTCCCACTGCTTCACAAATGACTCTACTTCGCTAATCACCGAGTCCAGGCTTTCAGCCGTATCTGCACTTCTGCCCGCTTTTGACCGGCTGCCCTGTTTCCCTACCTGGCTACCCGTTCTATTGTTACTCCTGACACCTTTCTCTGCATCGCGAGCTGCACGCCAGAGATCATTGTCTGTCAGGTCACGAATTTGCTCATGCTGCAGACGTTTACCCGGTCTGGCTTTATCATCCCAGGCAAGCGCCACGACGGTCACGTTGTCACATATTTCAGAATGTCTTTGTTCTATCTTCTCGAGCATATTATCCATCGAATCTTCCAGATCAGTTTCTTCATACAGATACTCGCTAACTTCATCTATCGCCATTCCCTGCCACACACCATCGGAGCAAATAAGAATACGATCCCCGTGTTGCAAAGCAATCTCCGGGCCCAGTGCAATTTTCGGCCGCGAAGGGCCCCCGATGCAGTTATACAAACCCGTTCTGGCAGGTACTCCACGTCCGCCAACTTTTGCCTGATCAGACCCTGTATGGTCGAGGGTGCGTGTCAATTGTGAACCATTGCGAAACAGATACAACCTACTGTCTCCTGCATGTGCCCAGTAGGCATAGCCATCCTGAATAAGACACAGGACGGCAGTGGTCCTGGGATCGATCTTTTTAGTAGACTTTTTTGCTGCCCGGTTAATTGCCCGGTGTGCATGCTGCAATATCAGCGCAAGAAACAGAGATGGCTCCTCAATAATCGGCGTCCTGATCTTGAGAAATGCCTGCGAAGCGGTATCGACAAGAATATCTGCTGCAATATCGCCACCGGCATGACCACCCAGGCCATCACCAAGTATCATAAGTACCGAGTCGCTGCCTTCCAGGCAGGCTGCTCTGTCCTGGTTGTAATCCCTTGTCCCTTTTTCCGTTGAAATGGCATGTCTGTATTTCATCCGCTTTTCCTCCCTCTACCAAGAACGGGCCTATTCAAAAATGTCATGATTTTCGATTTTCCAGCAACTTCTGTATCCAGCAACGCCATAAACTCCTCTATTGTCTGGGGCCGTTCTGTCATATCCATTTTCATTGCGAGACTGATAGCGTCAATCAGTGGCGCAGAATATTTCTTTTTCTCAAAAGAACGAATAACAGATTCCAGCTTATCCTTTTTTACCCTTTCCAGTGCAGAAGGAGGCGGCTTGCCTGTGATACATGAATACATGGTCGCACCTATGGCATAGATATCAGACCATGGGCCAATATTGCCATGATTATGCTGTTCTATGGGGGCAAATCCCTGTGTTAAGGTATGACCTTTTACCTCGAGGTTTGCTGCACCTTTCATATGCTTAACCGCCCCAAAATCAATCAATAGCGGGTGACCGCCGGTGCGCAGCAATATGTTCGCAGGCTTTATATCAAGATGGAGGATATGATTTTTATGCAGTTCCAACATCCCTGACAGAACTTCCGGGAACACCGTACGTAAAAATTTCTCTGACAGACCGCCATTTTTACGCTTGATGTACCAACGCATATCGCGCCCCACCTCAAAAACCATTACCATGTAAACCGTGTTGTTGGCACGAAACAGATGGGTCACGCGGACAACATTCGGGTGATTGATTTTCGCCAGCGCACTGCCTTCATTAAAAAAGCGCTTTATTCCCAAACCAAACGAGCGGGATGCTTCTTCAGTGGCAGTCTCAACACGACCCGTGTCAATGCGTTTGGCATAACGCACCGGAAAGAATTCTTTTATTACCACCCTGTTCCGGGTAGGCATATGTGTCGCCAGGTAAACGATACTAAAGCCGCCTTCAGAGATCGGCATTTCAATCTCGTATTCAGGCAGGCGGTAACCTTTAGGCAGAGCATTTACCTGTAATCTTTCATTTTTTGCCATTAAGTGTTCCGTTTTATTCAGCTAAACCTGAAGCGACTGTATTTCCGGCCTGTGTCATATCAATTTTCTGCTGCATCTGGCTCGAAGCAGAGTCCTGAAATGAATAGTACTGCATCAATATGTATCTTCGGTATTAATATTAGTAAATTACCTCAAGAATAGACAGCCTGATAGTGAGCTTTATCTATTCCCCGGGGCAGCAGGTGCTTTATTCAAACTAATAAAGTCGCTACCATGCAGGCTGACATATAAATCTATTAGAAGAATCATAACATGACAGCAAGCATGACTGCCTTTGCACGTAACCATATGGCGACCAACTGGGGACAATTGTCCTGGGAAATCCGCTCAGTTAACCACCGCTACCTGGATATCAGCCTGCGTCTGCCTGAGCAGCTACGCGTTGCAGAAGAAGCCATTCGTGAACGAATCAACAAACAGCTTGCACGTGGAAAAATCGAATGCTGCCTTCGTTTTCAGGTAGACCGCAACCAGCCGGGTACCATGTCTATAAATGGACAACTGGTAGACAAACTTACCGAGATGGCTAATGAAATAGAAAAACGCATCCATGAAAGTTCCAGCCTGGGCGTAACTGACATCCTCAACTGGCCCGGTGTAATCACCGATGATGGCATAGATTACTCATCACTTGCGGCCAATGCTGTCGAGCTTCTTGATGATACCCTGCAAGACCTGATCAAAAACCGCCAACGTGAAGGAGAGCGGCTGGCAGAAATGGTCAAACAACGACTCACAGGCATCACCGAACAGGTCGAGACGGTGCGTTCGATTCTGCCGGAAATCACTACCGCCTTTAAACTACGACTTGAGAAGCGTCTGGATGAGCTAAAAGAATCTCTCGAGCCGGGGCGCCTCGAACAGGAAGTTGTCATTTTTGCCAATAAATCCGATGTTGCAGAAGAACTCGACAGGCTTGAATCCCATATCGCCGAGACGCAGCATGCCCTTACATCGAAAAAACCGGTTGGCCGGCGGCTGGATTTTTTAATGCAGGAGATGAATCGCGAGGCCAATACTCTCGGTTCAAAATCATCCGACATCCGTGTCACAAACGCCTCAATAGAATTAAAAGTATTAATCGAACAGATCAGGGAACAGATACAGAATGTTGAGTGAAAATGCAAAACCGGTCATTCTGATACTCTCCGGCCCCTCCGGTGCCGGTAAGACCACCTTGTCACATGCCCTGATAACCAGCATGCCGGATACCCTCATCACCGTATCACATACCACTCGCCATCCTCGCCCGGGAGAAAAAGAAGGCAAGGATTACTTTTTTATCAGCAAACAGGCATTCCAGGATATGATCGACAGCGGGACAATGCTTGAATACGCTGAGGTATATGGCAATCTCTACGGTACATCACGAACGACTATAGAAAAAGCGCTGGCCGACAGAAAAAACCTTATCCTCGACATCGACTGGCAGGGCGCGCGGTCCATCAAGGCAAGTTACCCTGATGCAGTCAGTGTCTTTATTCTGCCACCAGACGGTAAAGAAGCGGAAAACCGGCTATTGTCACGCCAACAGGATACGGAGGAAACAATTCTAAGGAGGATGTCTTCCTACTCGGAACAAATCTCTCATCAGGACGAATATGATCATATACTTATCAATGCCGACCTCGATAGTACTACCCGGCAGTTAATGGATATACTGGCTGCCTTTAGATAGACTCTTCAAGCATTTATGGGTTAGAATTATAAGTTCCACTGAATATATTATGGGTACATTGCTAAATGGCACGAATTACTGTTGAAGACTGTCTGGAAAACGTTGATAACCGATTTAATCTTGTCCTCATTGCAGCCAAGCGTGCTCGCCAGCTTACTGAGGGCTACCAGTCAGAGCTGGAAATTGAGAACGACAAAAATACTGTACTTGCCCTGCGCGAAATTGCTGCAGGCCATGTCAACAGCGATATACTCATTGACGAGCCTGAGCCGGAAGAAACAGCTGAAGACCTGTTTCTCTCTGATGGCACTGAAACCGAAGAAGTTGGTGCAACTGTAGAAGGTATTGCAGCAAATGCTGATTCCATCGCTAAGGAAACACCACCCGCCGACGCATGAACCTGTTCCGTCCTTCGGGCCAGGGCGGGATCTGAAATTTCAGGATATTGAAGGCCTGCTTGAGACTTACCTCAACAAGCAGGAAATTGCCAATATCTACCACGCCTACATCTTTGGCTATCAGGCTCACGCCGGTCAACGCCGTGCCAGCGGCGAATCATATATCTCCCACCCCGTTGAAGTAGCCAGAATACTCGCTGGCCTGCACATGGACAGCAAAGCCATTTCAGCGGCCATCCTGCACGATGTCATCGAAGACACTCCGACTGCCAAAAAGCAACTGAGCAGAGGCTTCGGCAAAGAAGTCGCCGAGCTGGTTGACGGAGTCAGCAAACTTAGCAAAGTAAGCTTTACCGACCAGGCCGAGGTTCAGGCTGAAAGCTTCCGAAAAATGCTAATGGCCATGACACGGGACATACGTGTCATCATGATCAAACTGGCCGACAGACTGCACAATATGCGCACGCTGGGTGCAATGCGCGATGAAAAACGTAAGCGCATTGCCAGGGAAACGCTGGAAATTTATGCCCCCATAGCCAGCCGCCTCGGCATACAGGCCTTTAAACACGAACTTGAAGACCTGAGTTTCAATGCGATACACCCCAAACGTTATTCCGCACTTGAAAAAGCAGTCAAACACCGGCGTGGCAACCGCAAAGGGCTGTTAAAAAAGATTGAGAATGCCATCAACAAGCGTCTACGACAGGACGGCCTGACAGGACAAATAAGCAGCCGGGAAAAACATATTTACGGTATTTACACAAAAATGAAGCACAAGAGGCTCTCGTTCGATGAGGTCTTTGATGTCTATGCGATCCGTATTGTGACCGACTCTATCGATGACTGTTATCGCGTACTTGGTGCCCTGCATAGCCTGTATGCACCAATACCAGGAAAATTCAAAGACTACATTGCCATCCCGAAAGCAAATGGTTATCAGTCTCTGCATACAGTATTGGTCTCTCCTTATGGCGTACCCATTGAAGTGCAAATACGTACAAGTGAGATGAATGAGGTGGCCGAAGCAGGTATTGCTGCGCACTGGCTGTATAAATCAGGCAAAGTACAGAAAGAAACCAGCAACTGGATCAGTGGCTTGCTGGATTTGCAAAGGCAGGCAGGAAATTCAAAGGAATTCCTGGAAAATGTGAAAATTGATCTGTTCCCGGAAGAGGTCTATGTTTTTACCCCCAAGGGAAAAATTATTGTTCTGCCACGTGGCTCCTGTCCGGTTGATTTCGCCTATGCCGTGCATACGGATGTTGGCAACACATGTGTGACGGCGCGTGTAAACCACCACTATGTTCCACTGCAGACGCAATTACGCAATGGCAACACGATAGAAATCACCACCGATAAAAAAGCCGAACCCAACCCCGGCTGGCTAAATTTTGTTGCCACGGCCAAGGCTCGCTCAAGCATACGGCACCACCTCAAACACCTGCAGAAACGTAAAGCCAGAAACCTTGGAAAAGACCTGCTGAACAAGGCATTGCATGCTTTTTCTTTATCCATCGGCACAGTTGATGAAGATAGGATGGATGCCTTGCTAAAAGAAATTAATTTTAAAAGCAGAACCCAGCTATACCAGGATATCGGACTGGGCAACCGTATGGCACCGCTGGTAGCACGTCAACTCGCCCCATTGCTTGATGAACCTGATAGCGGTGATAAGCCGCTAGGCCCACGCAACAAGGGTGTGCGCCCACTGGGAATAGTGAGTGATGAAGGCATGGTCATTCATCTTGCCAAATGCTGCCGCCCCATTCCCGGTGACCGCATTCAGGGCATCGCAACATCTGGACGCGGAATAGTCATCCATCAACCCGAGTGTCCCAACATCAGTGAATTCCGCAACCAGCCTGAGCGGCTAATCGATGTCCAGTGGGATCCCGAGCCGGGAAAGCTGTTTCAGGTCATGATTGACGTCGTCACTATAAACCGTCGAGGTGTCCTGGCAACAATCGCCTCCTCGCTAGCAGAGGCCGACTGCAATATCGATCATGTCGATATGGATGACCGGGATGGCAACACCAGCTCGCTGGGGTTCCTTATCAGCATCAAAGACCTTAACCATCTGAAAAAAGTATTGAAAAAAATCCGCTCTATGGAATTTGTACTTAGTGCTGAACGGAAGAATGTATAGTTCGGAAATATAGTTTCAAGGGCAGCTCTATTTATTCGTCTTTGCGAGGAGCGTAGCGACGCGGCAATCTCTAAGTTATTGATTCTTATTAATGAGATTGCCGCGCTGCGCTCGCAATGACGGAATTATTGAATAAATAGAGGTGCCCTTAAGTTTTAAGATTGTCTATTTTCACCTTGAAACTTGAAACTTCCGACTTGAATCTTCATTTCAAGAAACCATAAACCTTTTACAGGAAAGCATAAATGTCAGAAAAACAATCTCGCCAGGTTATCTCTACAGATAAAGCCCCACAGGCCATCGGCACATACTCTCAGGCCATAAAAACCGGCAGCACCGTTTATCTCTCTGGCCAGATCCCACTGATACCTGAAACAATGACAATCATCAGCGATGATATTTCTGAACAGATTCACCAGGTGTTCAAAAATCTTTCAGCAGTCGCTGCTGCTGCCGATGGAAGCCTTGATGATATTGTTAAGCTTAATGTTTTCCTTACTGACCTGAGCCATTTCCCGACAGTCAATGAAATCATGGCGGGCTATTTCAATGAACCCTATCCTGCGCGTGCAGCTATCGGAGTGGCGGCGCTGCCGAAAGATGCGGCTGTTGAGATGGATGCGGTTTTAGAGCTGGGGTGAGGGGGTCACCTTTCATGGGCTAACTGTTATTTATTTTGATTCTTTTGCTTGAATTGAGCTGAGTGTTTCGCCCTTCATGGGCGAGTGACTTTTCTTTGCTTGCTAAAAGAAAAAGTAACCAAAAGAAAGAGCACCCGCAAGCTTGCCCATAATAAAAAGGCCTTATGGGTTCCCTGCGATGCTCGGATGGGCTGGCGGGGTGTGAACTCGCTATCGCTCAGACATGCACACCCCGAAACCCCAGCCCCTCCTACAAATTTCGTTTTTGACCTTCAATCCCCTTTTGGGTTGTCGAGCACTGGAAGGCTGGGCCGGATAAGCGCGGTGCATGTCTGAGGGCGTAGCCCGAGTTCACCCGTGCCCGGTTCAGACTGAAGCGCGCAGAGCAGCCGCAGGCCAACCCTTCGGGGCGGTTTTTCTTTGGTTCTGTTTCTTTTGTGCGTACAAAAGAAATGAACTCGCCCATAAAGGGCGAAACCATCAGCTCAGGATAAGCACAAAAATAAAAAAGAAACGAACCAGCTGTGCGCCAGCACAAAAAATCAATAATGTGGCGGCAGCTCAGTTACATTAACACTGTCACCTTGCGAATCACGAAAATCATCAACTATTCTTTTGAGCTGAATTATCTCCCTTTTCAGCAGATCAATTTCAGACTGTTGTCTAACTACTATCTGATTGATTGCATCAATACTATCTTCCTGAAATGCCAACCGGGTCTGAAGATCCATTATTGTTTCATTCATGAATAATTTCCTGATAATTTTGTCATGCTGCAGACTCAGAGATAGTCATTGTCCAATGTCTAGAAAAGGCTTTACTGAGAAATAAAGAATAAAAATGATAAATGCCAGGTAGATGATAAATTGCACTGGATTTTGCATCAGCCTGTCGAAGACACCCTCCTGTTCACCTTTTTGCCTGCGCTCAGCATATTCTTTTCTTGCCTGCTGACTACGTTGATGTTGATAGTCATTCAGTAAAGAATGTGCCTGTGAAAGCTGGTCCCTGTCATTCAGCCATATGGCTCCGGCTGAGATTAACCAGTTACTCGGGGGCGTTTCATAATGAGAAATGTGATGTTCATCAAGTAGCATGCAGATTTCATCAAGCTCATCATCCGGCACACTACGTAGCGACATCAAGCGAACTGCCATTTTTTAAATATCCAGAAAAATGGCTATTATCGCACTGATGATCTTTCAAACCTAGGGAGCCTCTGATCAATTCTGGACGAAGAAGATTGCGATCTAAAATATTCAGGTTTGAGGCGAAAAGTGCACGTAATAGCTAGCTATTGCGAAGATTTTTAACGAAAAAACTGGATATTTTTAGGTGTAAAATACGAGTTCATGAATTGATCAGAGTCTCCCTGAATCACACTTTGATGTACACCCAGCCTTGCTTCAGGCGATGCACAATTTGATCAAGGGCTGATGGTGCAATTCCAGCTTCAGGCACCAGCTGTACCTTTACACCTAAATCTTGCAGACGTTTGATAGCACGACTACATGCCAGTATTGAAAGATTGTCATACTTTTCTGAGAGCTTGCTAATACGATCTGCATAGATTGCAGTGTCTACTCTAAGCAGATCAAGACCATCGGCATTGGCAATAATTTCCAGCTCCAGTGGATTACCATTGGCTTGAGACGTAACCAGCAGATCTTCGGCTGAATCCAGAGCAGCTTTCAACCTCCCCGCGTCACCTGTATCAATATGCAGGATAACCTTTTTCGATTCAGCTTCCAGCGGCAAGCTTGTCAGGGAAGCATCAGAGGCCATCTGTTGCTGACCTCCCTGTACAAACGAATTCACAGATATTCCATCGTGCGCAAACCAGCCGACAAGTGCACCGACTGTCAGGAATAAAGTTGCCGCTACAGCCAAAGATGCATACTGTTTGCCATATTTCCAGTATGTACTTTTAGACTGACTGGAATGTGTCATGCTGTAGGCAAACTGAGTCAGTTCTTTTGTATTACGCAATTCACAGAGACGTCTTGCCATCGCGGCATCATTTTCCAGTGCGGCCATAATTTCAGCACGCTCTTCGCTATCCAGCTCGTTATCCAGATAGGCATTTAGTAACTCATTCGATATGTCATTTTTATTTATCATTTGACTCTCCTGAGCTTGGGCTCAGTATTTCTATGGGATTTGTTGAAATCAGAAAGGCTTGCACGAAGCGTCTGCCGCGCCCTGCATAGACGGCTCATCACCGTTCCAATTGGTATTTCCAGCGCCTCACTGACTTCACTATAAGTTAGCTCTGCCAGGTCAACTAAAGTCACGACCTGGCGTTGTTTTTCAGGCAGCGCTGCTATTGCCTGTCTAATCCGAAGAACGATCTGACTCTCGTAATGCTGATTTTCTGGTGACCCGTCTCCGATTAACCCTGCATCTTCGATATCAATCGTCTCTTTTTGCGCGCGTAAGAAATCCTTCCAGCAATTGGACAGTATTCTGAACAACCAGGCATCCAGCATCTCCCGATCGCGCAAACTGGCAATATTTTGCAGCGCCTTGACCATTGTCTGCTGAGTCAAATCATCAGCCAGATGACTATCCTGACACCAGGAGCACGCAACACGAAAAAGCTTGTCTCGACGAAGCTCCAGCTCAGTGTTTGCTTCCTGTTGTTTTAGTAGTCCCTTGATCTGTTTCATTTTCACCATCAGGATAAGCTCTTACACATACCCTATATAGACGTCAGTAATAGCATTTCTATTCCATATTTCTTGATTAATTAAAAATAATTCGATTTTTTTGCATAAAAATGGAATAAATTTCTATATTGCACGTCTTTCACTATAGCAACTTGCGGGTAAGCATAAAATTTTCTATACAAAGCCCTACAATATTATTACAACACTACCGCGTATCAACTACTAAGACGATACAAGGAAAATCAAATGAGGATACAAAATGTATAAATCAATTAGTAAGAGTGCACTAACATTACTGGCCATACTGTCCTTCGGCCTGGCCTCTGTTGCACATGCGGCTGAGATCAAAACCGACAAGGCATTTGCGGATAAAAAGATTGTACTGCAAATTTCTGATTCAGACCCCTTCAAGCAGACACTGGTACTCAATGTTGCCAGCAATCTGATCAAGGCTTATGGAACTGACAAAGTCGACATCGAAATTGTTTCGTTTGGTCCAGGTCTGCGCCTGCTATTTGCAGAAAATGGCAACAAGGGCCGCATTCAGGGACTTGCCAGTGAAGGCGTCCGGTTTGCTGCGTGTAAAAACACGATCAAAGGCATGGGTAAAAAACTGGGCCATGCGCCGGCATTGAACGCCAATGCAGTCGAGGTTAGTGCGGGTGTTGTCCGTATCATTGACCTGATGGATGCTGGCTATACACTAATAAAACCATAATAGTATTGTAACGATCTATAATTGAAAGTCTGCGTTTACGCGGGCTTTTTGTTGTTCTTTAACAACATAATGATATATCACGAAATGAACAATAAAAGTAGATGCTTTTATTGACTTAAAACAAAAAGTTAACCATTTTCAATGTGTTACATATAAGTCACAATAAATAATAATTAGTTGCCTTTAAGCAACAAAAAAACCCCAGGAAGTTCCGGTAGATACTATATCTATCCATTATTGGGTTACATCAAAGGAGAGCAAACAACATGAAATTAGTAAAAAAAGCAATCATAGCTGCTGCCTGTGCAGGTGGCATGCTGGCTGTCAGCCAGGCACAGGCTGCCAACTGGCTGATGCTGCAGGGCACTGAAAAGCCCGGCCAGGCAGCTCGCGCCAAGGTCTGGGGATTCATACAGGCCCAGTACCAGGATGACAATTCTGATGCCAATGCAAAAGGAACCTATATTGCCCCAAAGCTAATTGGCCCTGATCTTAAGTCGCAATCTGCCTTTAACGTCAACCGTGCACGTATCGGTGTACGCGGTACAGGCATGCCGCTGGATAGCAATGTGAATTACTTCATACTGGTCGAAATGGGAAATAATGGTATTACTGAACCAGGCGGTGCCTTTGCGAAAATGACAGATGCAAGTATCACCTTAAATCACATTCCAGGTGCCCGTGTCCGTACCGGTCTGTTCAAATACCCGGGTGCTGAGGAAGGTCTGCAGGCGATCCATGTGTTTGACTGGGTTAACTTTACCGATGTGTCTAATCAGCTGTTGCTGGAGCGTTTTCCGAACCAGACATATACGCCTAATATACCAGCACAGCCTATTCCACCAACAACAGATCTGCAGGGATTTGACGATGGTGTAGGTGCCTTCCGTGATGTCGGTATACAGGTCTTTGATTCCTTCCGAATAGGTACGGATAAGAGCTGGGACCTGAGCTATGCCTTCATGGTTGGCAACGGCAACGGTCTCAACTTCTCTGACAACAACAGTAAAAAAGATATCTATGCCTACTTCGCGGCAGAAAAAGTCTTTGGTGGTACTACAGGCCCTTTCCGCGACGGCATGAAATTCCTGGGCTGGTCACAGACGGGTGTGCGCAGTTATGACGGTAACAATGACGGTGTCAGCGAGAACTATGATCGTGATCGTTGGGGTGTTGGTTTCAAATTCAAGAAATCCAACTACCGCTTTACCACTGAATACATGGCTGGTGACGGCATGATCATGGTCGGCGTTGCCAACCCAAGCTTCGGCATGGGCCCTGGAGCAGGCAAGCCTGGTGCACCGGGTAACGGCCTGCTTGGTGAAGCCTCTGGTTATTACCTGGAAGGCGGCTGGCGCATCGGCAAATCCAATTTTGAAATTGATCTTCGTTATGACGCATATGATCGACTCGAAGGTGACAGGTTCGAAGCTAACTTTGAAACATGGACTGTAGGTGCACAATACTTCTTCAACAAGAAGACACGTGCAACACTGAACTATGCTGCACGCGACTATAACGCACCTAACTTCCCGGATGGTAAAGGTCCAAATGCCGAGCTGGATGGTGTAGATGGTCGTACTTCAATACAGTTGACTCATATCTTCTAAGTCGACATTCATGATTTGTTAATTCAAATCTGAATAATAAAAAACCCGGCTGCTGGCCGGGTTTTTTTTGTTTCAAGTTTCAAGTTTCAAGTTTCAAGTTTCAGGTTTCCAGATTGTGGTTTTTCTTGAAACTTGAAACTTGAAACTTGAAACTTCTTTTACCCCCTACCCCTCGCATCCATATAAGCCTGCTCGGAAATCTTGTGATAACTAACAACCTTATCGCGATACGCCTTGAATGACTGGTAAACCTTTGCAGAAAAAGGGTCCCTGTCAGCCAGTTCTTCTACCACCTGATCAGACAGCTTCTTCAATTCCGACAGCACATCATCCGGGAACTTCCTCAGGTCTACCTTTTGCTTGTTGACCAGGGTCTGCAGTGCATCATTATTGCGCGTAGTATACTCAGCAAGCATATCCTGATTGGCCACACGACAGGCATTCATGACGATAAGCTGAAGATCAGCAGGCAGGCTTTGCAGTGCCTTCTTGTTAATGATGGCTTCAAGCGTGGTACCGGGTTCATGCCAGCCGGGGTAGTAGTAATGTTTCGCTGCTTTATAAAAACCAAAAGCCAGGTCATTATAGGGGCCAACCCATTCTGTTGCATCGATGGTACCAGACTGCAATGCTGTGAACAGTTCGCCTCCAGGCAGGTTAACAGGTGTCCCTCCTGCCCTCTTAAGTACCTCACCACCCAGCCCCGGGATACGCATCTTGAGACCTTTCAGGTCACTTACGCTGTTGATTTCCTTATTAAACCAGCCACCCATCTGCACACCGGTATTGCCGCTTGCAGCAGGAACCAGCCCAAACTGATCATACAGTTCCGTCCACAATTCCATGCCGCCGCCATGGTAAAGCCAGCCGTTCATTTCCTGTGCCGTAAGGCCAAAAGGAACGGCTGAGAAAAACTGTGTAGCCTCACTTTTTCCTTTCCAGTAATAGGCGCCGCTATGACCCATCTCCGCGGTACCATCATACACTGCATCGAAGACTTCCAGTGCAGGCACCAGCTCCTTTGCACCATAAACTTTAACGGTTAAGCGGCCGCCGCTCATTTCACCAATTAATTTTGCCAGAAAATTGGCACCCGTACCCAGACCGGGGAAGTTTTTGGGCCAGGAGGTAACCATTTTCCACTTGATCGTTGAACCTGCATGAACAGCGGGTGCGGCCAGTACTGTACTACCCAATGCGGCTCCCGCCAGACCGGATGTTTTTATAAAATCACGTCTTTTCATAATTGTTCTCTTACTACTGCTTAATGCAGATACCTTTCTTCTCTTTTTCAGACTGAGCAACAGCTGACTCCACCCTGTCCAGCAGGCTTTGTAGATCTTCACCACGGTGGAATTCTGTCATACCTATCCATACAGAAACCTTATTACTACTATCCACCATGCCTTTATCGAGGTTTTCACGCAACCTGTCAGCCACAATCGTGGCGCCTGCAATATCAGATTCGGGAAGCAGCGCCATAAATATATTTTCTCTAAAACGCCCGATACGATCCGGCATTCTCAGAGATTCGGTCATTAAACCCGCCGTGTTGATCATCACATCCTCTGCCAGCGGCCCTTCAAGATCATCTATACCATCAATCCTGATCATGCCTATTGAAAGCTTATGACCATATCGATCTGCCAGGGCCATTAGCTCTAATATGCTGATAGTGAGGCCGCGTTCGTTAGATGTTCGTGTAAGGGCATCGATATTCGGCCATTGCTTGAGGTCATCATCGTCTATATCTTCAGAATCAACCTTAATAATTTCAGGCTCCTCCGACTCGCGGGATCCATTTTTTCGGCCGAAAAGTAAAAAGATACCTGCTCCAACGATGAGTATACGCAGAATACTTCCCACCAGATCCTGCATGCTGGCATCGGTGCCAGCCAGCACTCCATATAAATGTACTGCGAGTTCTGCAACAACTACTATCAGTAATATTTTGATAATAAATGCGGGCAGGCAGGTATCATTTTTGTTCTTTTTTCTGCAGTTAGAGTCAATCATTTTTTTCTCCTCATAAACGGGTTAGCCTGGCAAAAGACAAAACCAGCCATTTAACCCCGGCTGATTCAAAATTTACCTGTACGCGTGTATGCTCTCCCTTTCCTTCTATGTTCATAATAACGCCTTCACCGAACTTATCATGCCTGACTCTGGCACCCAGTGACAAGCCAGAGGCTAATGGGTTCTCTTCAACCCCATCCTGCGTCTGCCAGGCCGTCTGAAAACCGCCACCGCGCGTCCTTATCTCTTCTAACGCCTCCGTCGGTATTTCTTTCAGAAACCGTGAGGGCGATGTGTAATTCTCGCGTCCGTACAATCTGCGCACTTCGGCATAGGTAATATAAAGTTGTTTCATGGCGCGTGTCATACCAACATAGCAAAGCCTGCGCTCTTCTTCCAGACGTTCGGGATCATTTAGTGCATGTTGGGATGGAAACAGGCCTTCTTCCATGCCGGAAAGGAAGACCAGCGGGAACTCCAGCCCTTTTGCAGCATGCAGACTCATGAGTTGCACACAATCCTCCCATGCCTCTGCCTGGCCTTCTCCTGCTTCCAGTGCCGCATGTGCAAGAAAGGCCGACAATGGATCCATTTCCACTTCTTCGTCCTGGTAATAATTTCTCGCAGCAGTCACCAGCTCTTTCAGGTTTTCAACACGGGTTTCAGCCTTTTCACCCTTCGCATTGCCATGAAATTCAAGCAAACCTGTTTCAGCAAGCACCAACTCCACCTGTTCATGCAGCTCAAGGTCCGTCATCTGTACGGCGATCGCATCAATCATTTCAAGAAACACACGTATGGCATTGCTGGCACGTGCAGTAAGCACGCTATCCTGTAGCAGAGCGGTGGCAGCCTGCCACATTGTTATACCGGATGTTCTTGCTTTTTGCCGGACTATATCCAACGTACGATTACCGATGCCCCGGGTCGGCACATTAACGATACGCTCAAAAGAAGTATCATCCTCATGGTTCAGACACAGACGCAGATAAGACAGCGCATCCTTGATTTCTGCGCGCTCGAAAAAACGCAGGCCGCCGTATACACGATACGGCATCGCGACATTGAACAGGGCTTCTTCATAGCTGCGGCTCTGTGCATTAGAGCGGTAGAGGATGGCAACCTCGGAACGCAGATTTCCCTCATCAACCCAGGCGCGTATGCAGTCAACCGTAAAACGTGCCTCATCGACTTCATTGAAGGCGGCATAAAGCTTGATCTTTTCACCCTCTTCACCATCCGTCCACAGGGTCTTGCCCATGCGCCCCTCATTAAGGCTGATCACGGCATTGGCCGCATTCAGGATAGTCGAGGTCGAGCGGTAGTTCTGCTCAAGGCGCACCATCTCGGTTCCGCGGAAATCCTTTTCAAACTTACGGATGTTCTCAACCTGGGCACCGCGCCAGCTGTAGATCGACTGGTCATCATCGCCAACTACCATTATATGGGACTGCGGCCCGACAAATTCTTTTAACCAGCGATACTGTATGCTATTGGTATCCTGAAACTCATCTACCAGCACAGCACGAAAACGTTCACGGTATTGCAGACGCAACACTTCATTATTGTGCATCATTTCCCAGGTGCGCAATAACAGCTCGGCAAAATCTACCAGCCCTGAGCGCTGACAATGCACTTCATATTCCCTGTACACCTTCGCCCATTGCTGTTGCTGGGGATCCGGCCCGCTATGCACATCACCGGCCCGTCGTCCTGCTTCCTTGTGATAATTAATGAAATGCTGCCCCTGTTTGGGCTGCCAGTAGGAATCATCCAGTTCCATGTTCGCAATGACACGCTTGACTACGCGCAACTGATCGTCACTGTCAATGATTTGAAAATTTTTCGGCAGGCCTGCTTCCTGCCAGTGTGCACGCAATAGCCTATGTGACAGGCCATGGAAAGTACCCATCCACATGCCGCCCACCGGAAAACCCAGCATCTGCTCTATACGACCACGCATCTCACTGGCGGCTTTGTTGGTGAAAGTAACAGCCAGTATTGATAAAGGTGAATAGGAATAGGCCTGCACCAGCCAGGCCACACGGTGCGTCAGCACTCGTGTCTTGCCGCTGCCCGCACCAGCGAGTACCAGCAGCGGCCCTTCTTCTGCCGCAACCGCCTTGCGTTGCGGCTCATTCAATCCATTGAGTAGGTGAGATACATCCATTGAATACTATGCTTAGTGAAAAATAGGTATTTATATTTTTAGCCGAGGGAAGAGCAGTTTTTCTGCTTACATTTCTAATGTACTATATTAGCAGAGTTTGAGCTCAAACACTGTTCATGTAATTTCACTTTGAAACTAAACTAATTACGGCCAATATGAAACTAAGTTATCGCAGATACAGGGCTGCACCTCTGCTTCTAGCCATTCTTGTTGCTATCACTCCTGTTTGCTTGCTAGCACAGGAGAGTGATGTAGAACCCGCAAACTGGGCCTTCTCATCAGTCTTTGGTACTGGTTGGTACCAGTTAGACGGCAACCAGTCTGTATTTGCATTGAGCCTGCCTGTCAGGCAGGCTCTTCAGCGTTCGTCAATCACTGAAACAGGAGAACGTAAAATTGGTTTCGAAATAGACTATGCCCTGTCCGTGGGTTTATACAATATTGATAATTTAACAGGACTCATACACCCTGACAATTTTGCCTCAGTAGTCTTTACTCCTGGAATCGAACTGGAAATACCCATCACCCGGAGATGGAACCTACGCCCCTACCTTAACGTCGGCTGGGGGGCTAAACTGGGCTCCAGTGACTCAGCCTGGATCTATTACACAGGCATCAAGAGTCGCTACATATTTCCTGCTGATTCCGGCAACTGGGCCTTAATTAACAGTCTTTACTATGCAGGTTACACCCCGAATGTTGGCTCATCGAATGACCTGACCGCTATTCTTACCGGGCTTGAATACAGGCAGCAACTTAATCGAAGCGGTAAAACAGGCGACCCCATCGACCTGCATTGGAGTCTTGCCTATTCATATCTGGCTGACGGAATTACATTTCAGCTTCCTGGTGACGACTTTGATACCATCGATGATCAGTTCGAGGTCGCGCTAGCTTACGGTTACCGAAAACATCCAATCAAGTTATGGTTCATGGAATTTGACAATGTCGGTCTTGGATACCGGTTTAGTTCCAATGGGGCATTTAAAGGCATAAGCCTTAAACTCGGTTCGTGGTTCTTACGGTGATAAGTCCGCAACACATTGTTCTATTTTAAGGATGAAATATGGCCTGGATATATCTGATTATCGCTGGAATTTTTGAATGGGGCTGGCCTGTCGGCCTCAAACTGGGGTGGACCGATGAGGGCGCAAATTACAGCTGGCTGGCCTTTGCAATTATTTGCATGGGTGTCAGTGGCGCATTACTGCTGATTGCCCAGCGCAGCATACCGATGGGGACGGCCTATGCAGTGTGGACTGGAATTGGTGCAGTCGGAACCTTTCTCATCGGTGTTATGTTCTTTGGTGATTCTGCGACCCTTGCACGGTTCTTTTTTCTTGGCTTGATTGTTGTCGGCATTGTTGGACTGAAGCTGTCTTCTGCTCATTAATGCCATACACTTACAACATCATTACTTACCATTCAATATCATCACAACTCAATTCAGAAAGGTGGCGGCGGGTGTTTGCGACAAGCTCCCTGACCTGTGCCGGGTTTGATTGAACACCCTTGATCCTGCTGCGCAACTCATCTGATACCAGGTCTTCTACACCAAGTACTTTCATCGCCTGAATGGAAGAAGCCAGGTACTGGATGTATTCATCATAACTCATAGCCAGACGTTCCTTAATACGGTTCGCCGTGTCGAAGATTTCTTTGGCACTCATTTCGGCGATATCTTTGACAGGGACTTTAAAGATCTGCTGCAGGGCTTTGCACGTCAGGTGATCGGGGTCTGCAGTATACAGAGCCATACCACGAATTCTCAGAATATTTTTTGCAAAAGACGATAACTCGAGCCGTGTATTGATATGCATTCCAATGGCATAGACATCCGCACCCTGCTCATTAAGAAAGCTGTTATATTCTCCCCAGAACTCCTTATGCGACATTTTTTGTGGCCCAACATACATGGATTGCAGGCAGTGATAGACTTCATGGTCGATGACAAACTCAAGGTAGTCGGTCGGCTGCAGTCTCAAATCGTCAGGGACTTTCTGTATGAACTCCTGTGGAAGATCTAAAAGGTTCCGGGTTGCATGCATCGAATCTGCAGCAATCTCATCGGGGTTAATGGTTAAAACACAGACATGCTCCTGCCAGCCCAGGGGGGTATCGGCCTTGAACAACGAAGCCGATGGCATCTTGTATTGCAACATGTACATAATACGATTTGCACTGGCCATCATCAGATCTTCGCGCAGCTTTGGCGGGTGCTCGTAGTCCATGCTGCTAGGCAGATGCCCGAGTGCCAGATCAAGGGCCATCATATCAGACACTAGTTCATCACCCCCTTTCAGGATCAGAAACGATATCTCAGGATATAGATGCCTGTAAAACTCTAGTTTTTCGTTAATCAGGGAGTCGAGAGAATTGCTTTTGACGTGGGTACCAGAATCGCTTTGAGCACTGACGCCGCAGGCCGTTGCGGCAGTGGCCAAACAAAGCATGATACTCACAAGTTTTCTTTTTTTTTGCTGGAACATCTACGACAACTCTTCTGCTCAAGAACACTGACTATAGCATTGATATAAAAACCATCAACTAGCCAGGTTTATGCAAAGTATCTTTATTCAAACAGAGGAATGATACGACTATTTTATTTACTCAACAGTCACGGACTTTGCCAGGTTGCGTGGCTTGTCAATGTCTGTGCCCTTGATCAAGGCTACACGATAGGCAAGCAACTGCAACGGAATAGTGAATATTACAGGCGCAATAATATCGTCTACAGGTGCAACTTCTATGACAGTCAGTCCATCCTCTTCCTTGAAGCCTGTTTCGGGACCGGCAAAAACAATCAATTCACCTCCCCGCGCCCTGACCTCCTGTATGTTTGATTTCAGTTTCTGCAGTAATTCGTTGTTGGGGGCAACGGCGATAACTGGCACCTCGTTATCTATCAGCGCCAACGGCCCATGTTTGAGCTCTCCGGCTGGATAGGCCTCTGCATGAATATAGGAAATTTCTTTAAGCTTCAACGCACCTTCCATTGCGATAGGATAATGTGTTCCTCTGCCGAGGAACAGGGCATGTTTTTTGTTGGCAAATTTCTCAGCAATTTTTGAAATTTTCTCATCCAGCTCTAGTGCTACTGCTATTTTGGCAGGCAGGCTCCTCAGCTCGCTGACTATCCGTTCTTCCTGCTTAGTCGTCATCGAGTTGCGCTGCCCCAGTGCAATCACCAGCTGCATCAGTGCAATTAGCTGGGTGGTAAATGCCTTGGTCGATGCGACGCCAATCTCCGGGCCGGCATGTGTCAATAACACCATGTCCGACTCACGGGTAAGCGAACTTTCAGCAACATTACAGATGCATAAGGAATGCTGGAAGCCAATCTTTTTAGCGTATTTCAGGGCCGCAAGCGTATCGGCGGTTTCACCTGATTGAGAAATGGTCACCACCAGGCAGTTATCCGGCACCACGTGGGAACGATAACGAAATTCGCTCGCCACTTCCACAGAGGTTGCCACGCCCGCAACTTCTTCCAGCCAGTATTTTGCCACCATGCCAGCATGATAGCTGGTGCCGCAGGCTATAATTTGCACGCTGTTAATGGAATTAAAAATCTCATCGGCCACATGGCCGAAAGTTGCGGCCAGCAAACGGTTGCCAGAAATGCGCCCCTCCAGGGTGTCACTAACTGCTGCAGGTTGTTCATAAATTTCTTTCAGCATGAAATGACGGTATTCACCGAGTTCAACGGCATCAGAATTCAGCCTGCTGTGATGGACTTTCCGGTCGACTGGTTTACCGATTTTACCCACAATACGGATATTGTCGGCTGTGATGCAGGCTACATCACCATCCTCCAGGAATATAAATTCGCGAGTTTTGCTGATCAATGCTGCAACATCCGAAGCGATAAAGTTCCCCCCCTCACAGAGCCCGATCACTAAAGGGCTGCCCTGGCGTGCGACGACCAGGCAATCCGGCTCAAGATTACTGATCACGGCCAGCGAATAGGTACCCTCCAGTTCTTTTACCGTCTGTTGCAGGGCGAGGAAAAGATTATCTGCTTTCTCGAGATTGCTGTGTACCTGATGGACAATCACCTCGGTATCGGTATTAGAAGTAAATCTATACCCCAGTTTTTCCTGAGATGCTCGTAAAGCCTCATGGTTTTCGATAATACCGTTATGCACCAGGCCAACAGTTTCATTACAGATATGCGGGTGGGTATTTCGTTCACTGGGTTCGCCATGTGTTGCCCAGCGGGTATGTGCAATGCCAATATTGCCTTTAATCTTTATATCGCTGGCGACTTCTTCCTGCAGTGCATTTACCCGCCCGATAGAGCGCTTGCGCAAAATCTCACCCTGTTCATCAATCAACGCCAGGCCGGCTGAATCATATCCGCGGTACTCCAGTCGCTTCAGCCCTGCCAGTAATGTCCCGGTGACATCATGCCTTGAAACACCTGCTGTGATTCCACACAAAAGTCAGTCTTCCTTTACTGTTTTTTTTACCGGGCGCTGCCAGCCTTTTATTGTCTGTTGTGATGCCCGGCTAAGTGTAAGTTCATCATCCGGGGCACTCTTTGTAATTGTAGATCCTGCGCCGATGGTTGCGCCTCTGCCAATTTCAACGGGGGCGACAAGCTGACTGTCCGACCCGATAAAAGCATTATCGCCAATGATGGTCTTAAACTTATTAGCACCATCATAATTACAGGTAATGACACCCGCACCAATATTAACGTCAATTCCGATATCAGTATCACCAATATAAGAGAGGTGGTTTACTTTACTGCCGCTGCCGACCCTGCTCTTTTTAATTTCAACAAAGTTGCCGATATGGGCAAGTGCAGCTATATCGGATTCTGGACGTATCCGTGAAAATGGCCCGATGACGGCAAGCTCACCGATGGTAGAATCTTCAAGTACACTGTTTGCCCTGATTTCTACATCATCTTCAATTATCATATTTTTGATGTGGCAGTTTGCACCTATCGTTACCCGGTCACCGAGGGTGACATCCCCTTCAAAAAGTACATTGATGTCGACAAAACAATCTTTCCCATGTGATATCTTCCCACGCACATCAAATCTGCCAGGGTCACTTATTGCCAGACCCTCTTTTAAATAATACCTGGCCAGCTTTTGTTGAAAAATACGCTCAACCAGCGATAAATTTTGCCGGTCATTGATACCAATAATTTCGTCGTTATCTACTGGCTGACACGTCTCAACGGAAACACCCTCTGCAACCGCCATAGCAAATATATCAGTCAGATAATATTCACCCTGTGCATTCTCACAATTGAGTTTGGATACCCATGATTTAAGCTTATTTGCAGGTGCAGCAAGGAAACCTGTATTTATCTCGTTGATATGGATTTGTTCTGGCGTGGCATCCTTGTGTTCTACAATTGACTGAAAGCTCTGAAATTTATCACGTTGTATTCGTCCGTATGAACCACCCTCCTGTAAATACGCTGTCATCAAACCAATAGACTTTTCTCCACAGGTTTTTATCAACTTTGTTAGTGAGCTTTTAGATATTAACGGCACATCTCCATACAACACCAGAATGGTCGAATCATCAGCGACATGTGACATCGCTATATCAACAGCATGACCTGTCCCTTTTTGTTCAGCCTGCAGCACCCAGTTAATATCGTCATTGTGAATCTTCTCACGCAGCAAATCTCCACCAAAACCGTAAACGACATGCAGACGATCTGCACCTAACTCCAGACAGGTATCCAGTACATGCTGCAGCATGGGCTTGCCTGCCACTTTGTGTAACACCTTGGGCAGGTCAGATACCATTCGAGTGCCTTTGCCGGCGGCAAGGATGATGACTTCGAGCATATGGTTTTCTCTCTCTGGGGATCAGAATTATCTTTTATTACTATAACGTAATTTGCGGTTTGATTCCTGATGCTGTTGGCAGGTTGGTGGGGTTTTTTTGATGGTGCATGGTTGAGTTTTTTTCATTTTTATTTGTTTGCTTGAATTAAGCTGAGTTTTTCGTCCTTCATGGACGAGTTCATTTATTCAGGCCATCCATGGCCTTCACCCTTCGGGCCAGTCTTCGACTGTTCAAATCCGCTCCCTGCGGATTTAGTCTTTTGAATTATTCATACAGA
>JAYEGM010000243.1:0-7399 GCA_034659075.1 Pseudomonadota bacterium | reverse complement strand
GAACAAGGCACAGAGTAGCTGTGTGTCGCCTAAGCAAGGTTCGGCTTAGTAACTATTGCTGAATACTTCTATATTTTGGAAGTTTTTAGCATTTTCTATAGAATATATTCAAATACATACAACCATGCAAACACTAACAAAACAGCTAATTGGTCTGGAACTGTCCAACCGGATGCTAACTGATACCCTGCTAGCGCAGATGATTTCAAGACACACGCACCGATCAGCTGAGTTGAAATGAGTAGCTTTGACTTAGGCCTGCTCCCCTCCGGACATCTCAACTGCTTCCCTTCCATCGCAGACAATGCAGCAGATAAAAAAAATCACCTTACTGCAATAAATAAGGCATTTGCACATAGCGTAGGTGACGGTTTGTTCTCCCTTGCTGCGTTAAAAAATGGTAACAATCTCTCCCCATCATTGAAATACTGGCGAAATTTTACCTGCCAATATTTGAGTCAACGCTGCCTGCTGACACAGGAGGATCCACTTCACCCAGATCCTGTCGAACCATTAACAAGTGCCGAAACTTTACCTATGCTCATGAGTGCACCACCAATGAGTGGTGCCGAGTATTTATCTGCAATGGTATTGCAGGAAATTTACTCCTTGTTAGATAATTGGGTATGTAAAGAGATACAAGCCACTGGTGGACTTGATACCCTACTTGCCAGACGCGCACCACAATGGCATCAGGTAGGCCGTGTCTGCTTTCATCTGGCAGAAAATAAAAATGACCCGGACTTTCCCTTTGCCTTTATGGCAACCTACGCCTCCGAGCTTTCAGAGCAAGGGCAGATACGCCATCAACACCTTAGTCATGCTCTACAGGAGTATGCAGGAGCAAAAAATAAAAAATCATTGATCCGCCTGCTCTCTCCTGTTCAGCTTGCAACTGAATCCAGCTCCATAATTAAAGGACTGGTTGATAGCGGTGACATCTATCATCCTCTGGCCTGGTCAGCGAAAGAAGCCTACGAATTCCTCAAGGATGCGCCTCAATACGAACAATGTGGAATCATTGTGCGGTTACCTGACTGGTGGAAAAAACGTACCAGGCCACGTGCCAGCATAACTATTGGTGAGAGCAGGAAGAACTTTAATGCTGATTCGCTACTGGATTTCAAACTGCAAATTGCCCTGGGCGATAAGACTCTCAGCAAAGCCGATCTTAAAAAGCTACAGGCTGAAGGTGATGGCCTTGTATTTATCAAGGGGCAATGGGTTGAGGTGGATCAGAAGAAGCTGGGTGAAGCCCTGGCTCACTGGAAAAAGGTCGAACTTGAAACGGCAGATGGGGGACTCACTTTTGCTGAAGGAATGCGGCTGCTGGCGGGAGCACCTGCCGACCTGCGTGAGGACAGTCTGGCAGAAAGCCAGGAATGGTCTCATCTACAACCGGGTAAATGGTTAGCTAATTTACTTAATGAACTGCGTAGCCCCGCGCAGGCAAAGGCTGCCAACCCGGGCAAGGCACTTAAAGCCAGCCTTCGCCCCTATCAACAGGAAGGCGTAAACTGGTTGTGGCTGCTATCGCAATTGGGATTAGGTGCTTGCCTGGCGGACGACATGGGCCTGGGTAAAACCATGCAGGTAATTTCCATACTGCTAATCATGAAAAAGCAGAAAAATAGCAGACCTTCCTTATTAGTGCTTCCTGCTTCCTTAATAGGCAACTGGAAAAGTGAGCTTGAACGCTTTGCCCCTTCGTTAAGCAGCCTGTTTTATCACAGTTCCCAGTTACCCAGGAAAAGCATGGATGACATAGCAAATAAACACTCAGCCATACAAAATATTGACCTTGTGGTGACCAGCTATGGAACATTGATGCGCCAGGACTGGTTACAAGTGCAAGAATGGAAGCTACTGATTTTGGATGAAGCACATGCAATCAAAAACCCTGTTACCAGGCAGACTAAAGCCGTCAAGGCTCTCAATGCAAAATCCCGTATTGCACTGACAGGCACACCTGTTGAAAATCGCTTATCTGATCTCTGGTCTTTGTTTGATTTTCTAAACCCTGGCCTGCTTGGCTCAGCAGGCCGTTTCAAAAAGTTTGTAAAATCACTGGCTGAACGTCAGATTGATCAGTATTTACCGCTGCGCAACCTGGTCTCTCCCTATATCTTGCGTCGTCTAAAAACTGATCGATCAATTATTAGCGACTTGCCGCAGAAAACAGAAGTTTCTGCTTACTGTGGCCTGAGTAAAGTTCAGGCAGTACTCTATCAGCAAACCGTTGAACAGATGGCGAAGGCCATAGATAACCTTGAAGGCATCAAGCGCCGCGGTCTGGTACTCTCCTACCTGCTACGTTTCAAACAAATCTGTAACCACCCGTCACAACTATTGGGGGATGATACCTATGAACCCAAAAAAAGTGGCAAATTTCTTCGCCTGTCTGAACTGTGTGAAGAAATCGTATCACGTCAGGAAAAATTGCTGGTATTCACCCAATTTCGTGAAATTATCACGCCACTGGAAAACTTTCTCGCACAACAATTTTCTCAGCCCGGCCTGGTGCTACATGGTGGCACAGCCGTCAAACAGAGACAGAAACTGGTTGAACGTTTTCAGGATGAAAAAGGCCCTCCTTTCTTTATACTCTCTCTCAAAGCAGGAGGAACCGGCCTGAACCTGACACAGGCATCACATGTTATTCATTTTGATCGCTGGTGGAATCCAGCAGTAGAAAACCAGGCCACAGACCGTGCCTTTCGCCTTGGTCAGAAGAAGAATGTCCTGGTTCACAAATTTATTTGTCAGGGAACCATAGAAGAGAAGATAGATAGCCTGATAAATGAGAAAATAGCCCTCTCCAACGAACTTCTGGATACTGGTACCGAAACACTTCTTACAGAGATGGACAATGACGCATTGCTAAATCTGGTATCGCTCGATATTAATAAAACACAAGTCTGACAGGTAAAAACAGCATGAGATATGGTGGATGGCCTAAATACGTGCCAGTTGCACAACGGCGCGCCAACGCAGCCAGAGAAGTTAATAAACTAAGAAAAAAGGGCAAGCAAATAGAACCTGTTGAGATTCAGGGGCAGAAAATTGCCCGGACTTTCTGGGGTAAAGCCTGGTGTGATCATCTGGAAAAATTCAGTGATTATGAAAATCGCTTACCCAGAGGGCGTACCTATGTCCGTAACGGTTCAGTTTGTCACCTGGCCATTTCAAAAGGCAAAATTGAGGCCATCGTCAGCGGCTCTGAACTTTATAATATCAACATTAAAATCACCCCACTTCCCGTTAAAAAATGGAAAGCCGTAAGTAAACAGTGCGCGGGTCAGATTGGCTCCATGCTGGAATTATTACAGGGACATTTCTCTGATAAGGTTATGGAAATCGTAACCAATCAGAATAAGGGGCTATTCCCCAGACCCAGCGAAATTAAGCTCGACTGCGACTGCCCGGACTGGGCAGAGATGTGCAAGCATATCGCCGCTGTGCTTTATGGTGTCGGTGCCAGACTCGATCATCAACCAGAGCTGCTCTTTTTACTTCGAAATGTTGATCATGAAGAACTGATTTCAACTGAACTGGATATACAGTCTGCTACATCTGCCAAAGGAAAACGACGTCGACTGGCAGGGGTAGACCTTTCCGATGTATTTGGGGTAGAGATGAAGACACCAGAAAAGACCGTTCGAAAAAAAAAGACAGTTCAAAAGAAAAAATACAGGAAAAAGAAAGCATATACTCCAACCGCTACAACAGTGTCCAGACTTCGCAAACGATTAAAATTAAACACTGCGCAGTTCGCAAAGTTAATTGGTGTTAGTCCGCCGACTGTAAGCAACTGGGAAAATGGCGGTGGTAAACTCAATCTCCGCCAACGCAATCTGGATGCACTTACCAGAACATCTAAGCTTTCACCACTCCAGGCAACGAGAGCATTAAAGCGTAAGCGATAGAAATGGAACCCATATCCGGACTCGCCACATGATTTAGAGAGCCAACACCTCAATACCAGGCGGCAGACGCCCACTCCGGTGCTTCTTGATCCTGATCTCAATATCACTATCCAGCCGTAACATAAAATCCAGCAGCTTGGTCATAGAAAACTCCCTGAGCTGGCCACGCATGAGGCGAGAAATTTTAGGCTGGTCAATTCCCAGCAACTTGACGGCCTCAATCTGATTGAGATGTCGATGCTTAATGATGCTGCCAATTTTTCTTCCATGTATGGAACAGAGATGGGCGAATTTTATAACGTGCTATATTCCCTTCATGTAAGCTCATGACTTCCGTCTCAACCACCTCGATAAAACGACCTTGATCACTCTGTGGTACATCAGCCATAGCACGCTGTCTTATCAAAGCTGTAGCAGCTTTTTTATTCATGCAACCACTCACAACTTCAGTGACAACATTCATCACCAAACCTCGGTACTGTAATCGAAAGGGGTCTGGCTCTCCTAACGACTTGCGCACAGCTGAATAGCGCGCACAAGAACGCTCATATGCCCAGACGAAAACATCACGCAACAACTCTATCTGGTTAAGTTCATATACACCTAGAATACCGTCAATATAGGCACGATCAGGGACATCTACGAACGATAATGGACTCAAATTCTCACGTATCAGGGGCAGGTTAGCCGCGAGTCGCGATACACGTTTATTTACATCCTCAAATGGTTGTAAATATGGCAAGTGCACCATTATAAAGAACGCTTGTTCGAAGGGATCATTTATTGCCTCGGCAGTATCTAGAATTTGCTGGAAACACTCACCAATCAACTGTGGTACCTCCAGGGGATGATATACGGTTCCATCAATTCCAACTGGTATATCACGTAGACGTCCATATGCCTGGGGGTCCAATAGTAAGTTATCAGAAAGTAAAGCATGAAGGTTTAGTATTGTGTATGAATTAAAACCGACCTCAGTAGCATTATCTACCAACAATTCAATAGCCGCTTTATGGTTAAGAATCATCTGTGCTTCAACGGCATTCTTACCTTCAGCTTGCTCACCTAGTTCTATGAGACGCTCAGTTTCAAGTAGTGAGTATGTGTTACCCTCTAATCGGCTAGAGTTCCAGGACAGATCTATTAGTAGTCGATTTAATATTTTCCGTACATATGTTCCAGCTTGGAGTTTTGTGTCTGGTGCTCCCCCTATCTCTTGAAGATGTTGTCGAATTTCCGCTGGAAGATAGAATGTTTCATTTGGCCTGTAATCATCAAGAAAAGCACGATTGTAACCAACGGGTGTACGGTTCTGAGTCGCCTCCCGTACTGCTTTTTTTATTGCCTCTCCCTCAGGTGAGACCGGAATATATACTTCAACATTGGCTGGATGTCCTTGAATCACTAGCTTAGCCGCATTCGCGTGAATAACGATATTTTTTGGAGATAGCTTATATCGACTCCCTCGCCCCCTACCTTCCACGACTAACCGATTTTGCTTTACCATCAATGCCAGCCGGCGCTGTAGCATCCTGGGTGGAAGTTCAAAATCTAATTCATCACGTATAGTCTTAGCTGGTATAGGGTCAGGATGACCTGCAACAATTTCGACTATTGCATCAAGTTCTTCTTGTGGGACTATTTTGGGCATAATGGTTATTATACGTCGCTAAACCATCATTTGCGACATATTAATTATTTATTTGTCGCTTATTTCATTTATTTGTCGCCAATTACTGGGTGTTGTCGCTGAATATAGACTTTTCCTTCTACTTCGGACCCTAAATCTAACCTAGTGATTTCTGTTGATCTTTCCCCTGTAAAATAATCCAGTTGTTGCCCCTCCCCCAGAAGGTCAGAAATTCACAATCTGACTGGTACTAAATTTGTGCTGATTACACACTGCAATGGGTTCATCGCTTGGACTGGGAAGTTAAAGTGCCCGAGCTGGACACAAGTGTTTTCATCATCCCGGACGATTGGGTGAAAAATGGTGAAGAACGCCTGGTCATTCTCAATCGGGTGGCAAAATCGGTAATTGATGAAATTCGGGATAATCGCCCTGAATATGTATTTACTTACCGAGGCCGCCCAATTACGGGAATGAACAATAGTGGCTGGAAGAACGCACGGATGCGAACTGGGCTGACGCAAGTACGGGTTCATGACCTCAAGCACACATTCGGTCGCCGCTTACGAGCAACCGGTGTGAGCTTTGAGGACCGTCAGGATCTACTGGGACATAAATCGGGAAGGATCACCACACACTACTCAGCGGCTGAATTAGATAACCTGATTGAGGCGGTAAACAAGGTGTGCGGGGAAAAGTCCCGCAAAAGTCCCGCACTGGTCTTGCTAAAGCAAAAAGCGGCTACCGGGTAAACCCGGTAACCGCTTGTTTTTACTTCTTAATGTATGGCGCGCCCGGAGCGATTCGAACGCCCGTCCGACTGGTTCGTTGCTTGAACTTTTAAACATAAGTAGTTGTTTTATTTAACTTATTGGTGGTGATGCCCGTTGCAATCTTCACTACTGCGCATAACCATGCAGGACTGTGTTCGGCAAAAGTCCGGCAGGCGGATCGCTCTAATCAGAGAGCCAACACCTCAATACCAGGCGGTACACGCCCACTCCGGTGCTTCTTAATCCTGATCTCAACATCTCGATCCAGCCGCAGCATAAAATCCAGCAGCTTGGTCATAGAGAACTCCTTGAGCTGCCCACGCATGAGGCGAGAAACTTTAGGCTGGTCAATTCCCAGCAACTTGGCGGCTTCAATCTGATTGAGATGTCGATGCTTAATGATGCTGCCAATTTTTCTGGCCAACTCAGCCTTGGCAAGTGATTCAACAGGCTCTGCCATACCAATGTCAGCAAAGACATTACCACTGCTCACTTCATGTTTAATTTTACTCATACTTCACCTCATTAATTCCCGATGCAGTAATTCTGCATCCTTTAGCCGTGCCCGGATCTTGTCCAAATCAGGCTTTGGCGTTGCAATGCCTTTTTTGGATTTCTTCTGAAAACAGTGTAATACGTACACATAACTCTCAAGCTTCACCGTATAGACTGCTCGGAAAGTATCACCCTGATGATCTTCGACAACTTCAAGTGTTTTGGCACCACCAAACCCCTTCAAAGGCTTGGCATCGAGGTGCTTCTCTCCATGTTGAGCAAGGTGAAGCGCATAGCCAAAGACATTCTTGACGTCTTCTGGGAAGACAATCAGATCCTTTTTTGATGATCCAATCCAGATCAGGGTCTTCTCAGATTGCTGCATATGCTAAATATAGCATACTCTACCTCACCTACCCAAATAGGCATTATGAAAAGCTTTCCATAAGATCTATTGTGGAAAGTAAGTTGTTATGTAAAGAAGTGCTTCCAACCCACTGACTTTATTGAATCGGCCTGATGGCGGCTTTACATAATAAACGGGCCCCTGCGCGGGGCCCTTGGTTGCGTTGTCA
>JAYEGM010000242.1:0-1730 GCA_034659075.1 Pseudomonadota bacterium | reverse complement strand
TTACACCTGCCTCCTACTTTCTGTATATTTTCTTTGAGTATGAAGCGGAAGTCCATGCTTGCCATTAAGAAGGGCGGTTGTAGCCTAGGGCGTTTCACATGCTCTGGGCCGATAGCAGACCTTAAAATCCGGGGACAGTATACCTATTAAAAAAAGTTTAGCCTGGCAATTGTTTTAATTAAGTTTACTGTCCCCCGGGTTTTGCCCCCTGTCACGACTCTTTTTTAAAAACACTGATAACAGGGGAAAGTAGATTTACCCCTAACAGTACAACACCACCAGCGATAACACCCGCCAGACCATTCAATAACAGGGGTGTAATTGCTCCCAGAAAATTTCCCAGTGGCATTGAATTTACGACTTCAATGACATGATGAATTCCGTCATATGCCATGGGTATACCATGCACCAGAATACCACCGCCGACTAAAAACATAGCGGCTGTTCCAACTATAGATAATGTTTTCATCAAATAGGGGGCAACACGTAGTATTCCCTGTCCCAGCCACCGTTTAAATCCACCCCATGCGCTCAGGGCTTTATCTTTGATCAGGTGCAGGCCCAGATCGTCCAGCTTTACAATTCCGGCAACCAGGCTGTAAACGCCTACGGTCATTATGACTGCAATCCCGGATACCACCAGGACCTGGGTGAGAATGGGCACATCTTTTACTGTGCCCAGTGCGATAACGATTATTTCTGCCGAAAGTATAAAATCGGTGCGAATCGCGCCTTTTATTTTATCCTTTTCAAAATCGACAATATCAACATTTGGGTCACTAATCGCCTCGATGATCTCGGCATGTTCAGCCTCGTCTTCACGCTTATCATGTAAAAATTTATGGGCAATTTTTTCAAAGCCCTCATAGCACAGGTACGCACCACCGACCATCAATAACGGGGTTATTGCCCAGGGTGCAAATGCGCTGATTGCCAAAGCGGCCGGTACCAGTATGAGCTTGTTTTTAAAAGAGCCTTTTGCCACTGCCCATACCACGGGTAACTCACGATCTGCACGAACACCAGAGACCTGTTCTGCATTTAAGGCAAGGTCATCGCCCAGCACGCCTGCTGTTTTTCTTGCCGCAACCCTGGTCAATAAAGCAACATCATCTAGCACTGATGCAATGTCATCAAGTAGGGCTAATAAGCTGGTTCCTGCCATGCGGTACTCCTGTCATTGTCCATCAAAATAAATTCGCGGGGTTATTGTAACCTGAATACATTTTTCTGAGCATCCTCTACAAAACTAATACCTCGAATTCAAGAACCAGGGTCTTAGCCAATTCTGTCCTTCAGTATTTTGAGATAAAAAACTGGATCTGACTCGGGTATTTCCTGGAGTTTTTGATCTGACCCCAAATGTTAAAATACGATGTACGTCGGTTCGTTTAACTTCGATCAGCGCTCTCTGCATATTAATACTGAAATCGGCATCGTCTTCGAGGATCCTGCGATCGCCTCCCTCTCTTCAGCGCATTTTGATAAGTACATTGATAAGGTCGCATTCAGAGTAGAACTGATCGACGATGCACTGAGATGGACGGGAATAGAGGAGGGTGGCAAGAAAGTTATTTTTGATAAAGAACCCTACACAAGCTTCTGGAAGAGGCTGAGCGTAAACCTGATGCGTGTGCTGCCGATAGACTCAATGCTCTGATTAAGAACAAGCCTTTCTTCAGGCTGTAAAGCTTAACGTGAGGTAAGTTTACCCCTTAGTTGCTAAATTA
>JAYEGM010000241.1:0-1747 GCA_034659075.1 Pseudomonadota bacterium | reverse complement strand
ACTATATGATCTGCTTTATGGAGCAAAGGAAAACAGACAGCAAAGCGGCACCCTGAACCTGTTAACAATTCATGGAATCGGGGCTACCTATCCAGACTATTCAGCAGGGCTTCAACGCCGGCTGACAAAAGGGTTGGGTCTAACTCGCGTTGTAAAAAAACAGAAAAAGATTTCCATACTTGCGAAGGAAGATAGTTCACCCCTGGGGGAACTTCGAGTTACGCGATACCTGGATGCCAGCGGGAATTTTCAGTTGCTCTTCCATGAATTGACCTGGTCCGTCATCACCCGTCCCTACAAGGAAATTCTTAACAGGGATTTAAACAATAGAGAAGCACAATTAAGAGCCGGGGCGAACCAGGCGCTGAAGGCATTTGTTGATGACCACCTGGTTGATCCAACGCTCTATCAGGGAAAAGAGCATGAAGCTATTCTTGAATCAGCCTCACAGGGTATGTGCTGGATGCTTCATCATGACTGGGAAACGCTGCCGGATGAGATAGCCGGTCGCTGCAGACGGGCTTTTTCCAAAGACATACTGAATAATTTTGATCGTCACCCGAATCAGAAATTTGCCATCATTACTCATAGTCTAGGCAGTCAGATTGTGCTGGATATGCTGGATAGAGATCTTGCTGCAAAGCAGGAGTGGATAAAGGATACTTACCAGGGGCATGACAGGGACAGCCTGATGAAAGTATCCGGTTTGCTAAGCGAACAAATGCTCCATGTTTACATGTTTGCCAATCAGCTGGTGCTGTTGCAGCTGGGGGCTCAGCCGCCTGAACACACAGGTAAACTTGAAAAGTTTTGTAATGCCGGTGCTGAGAATTATGATGAACGCTTTCTTAAAAAACTCTCTATCATCGCCTTCAGCGATCCAAATGATTTATTGAGTTATGGTATTCCGGTAGATTTTGCTGATCATTTTATTGATTCCCGCCTGTGCCCTGAAATAACTAATATCTATGTCAACGTTGCACCTGTTATCAATTTGCTTGGCATGGGAAGAATCACATCACCCATGGCAGCGCACAATAACTATGAAAGTGACCAAAGGGTAATTGGCCTGATTACACATGGCATAGGAAACAATCAGGTTTCACCCGCAGTCTCTGACGGCTGCCAGTGGATGGAGACTGTAGAGGAATGAAGTAAGCTTGAATTTTTCTTATATAACAGCGCAGAGTAAAAAGGAGTCAATGTTTGCACTGTTAGATATATAGAAGCCTCTATTCAGATGCAAGATCATTTCGAATCACTACGGCCCATTTTGTCTGTATACGCTCAGGCAGTGTACCGATATCAACGGGTCGGGTGAAATCCGGTGACTGGTATGCCTCTATGAGGTAACTGCCATCTGCCTCAAACTCAATCACTGTAATGCTTCGCTTTGACCTCTGATCTGTTCCCAGTAAATTGCGCGGCCCGGCACCAAGGCAGGCCTGGCTGATATAGCGGATACCGTCCTTGTAACCGGGGTAGTAGGCGTGGTGGTGGCCATTGAGAAAGATATCAACATTCGCCTGTTGCAACAGGGTCTCCAGCTCATGATCACCCAGTATGTCCCGTTCGCGGCCGATAGCAAACGTCCGCAGGGGCACATGCCCGAATACGACATGCCGTTTGTATCGCTGCCCGTGTTCTGTCAGCAGCTGTTTCAGCCAGGTCTTTTGTTCATCGGGTAAATAACCGACTTTTGTAGCATCGAGCGATACAAACAGAATCTCTCCGACCTCAAACGCAT
>JAYEGM010000240.1:0-1794 GCA_034659075.1 Pseudomonadota bacterium | reverse complement strand
TGCCAAGGGATTCGGCTGCGCGCGTTTTATTGTTCCCGCTCTCCTCCAGCGCCTTTAAGATCAGGTCTTTTTCGATATGCTGCAGAAACTCTTCCAGTGATTCATTTTCGGCAGGCCCACAAATGCCGGCTGCCGGGCTGTCGGAGGAGACCGGCAAGTTCAGGTCATTTGCTGTAATTTCATTCTCCGCGCCTAGCGCAACTGCGCGTTCAAGTATGTTTTCAAGTTCACGAATATTCCCCGGGAATGAGTAGGATGACAAAACATCAATAAGACCTGGTTCAATCTCCGGTGTACCTATGCTGTTTCGCTCAGCAATTTGCTTGAGGATATGTTCTGCCAGAGGGGCAATATCTTCTATCCTTGATCGCAGCGGCGGGACGTCTAAATCAATTACGTTGATACGATAGTAAAGATCCTCACGAAATTTCCCATGGTCTACCAGCTTTTTTAAGTCCTGATGAGTAGCGCTTAATATTCGGCAGTCTATCGCCATTTCTTCATGGCCACCTACAGGACGGATTGCCCGTTCCTGAATTGCTCTTAGCAGCTTCGCCTGCATGGGAAGAGGCAGGTCTGCAATTTCATCCAGAAATAAAGTACCTCCCTTTGCGGCCTGGAACAGTCCGGGGTTGTCAGAAACTGCACCGGTAAAGCTGCCTTTGCGATGGCCAAAAAACTCACTTTCCATCAATTCGGCAGGTATGGCACTACTGTTGACCGCGATAAAGGGGTTCTCATTCCTTGGGCTACAATTATGTATCAGTCTTGCGACAAGTTCTTTACCTGTTCCTGATTCACCATGTATATGGACAGGGGCCATGCTTCTGGCCAGCCTTTTAATCTGCTCTCTGATGTGTTGAATTGCCGGGGACTGGCCTAGCAGGTTGGGCCCGGTGCCATTGTATTTTTTCTCATTTGAACTGTCATCAAGAGCAAGTGCACTTTCAATCAATGCGCGTAATTGATTCAGGTCTATGGGTTTGGAGACAAAGTCAAAAGCCCCTGTTTTCATAGCATCGATTGCGGCCTGCATGTTGCCGTGGGCAGAGATGACTGCGACAGGAAGTTGCGGCATTGATTGTTGAATAAATGCAACGATTTCCAGGCCGCTGCCATCAGGAAGGCGTAAATCCGTTAAACAAAGGTCGAAGCTCTGTCCATTCAATTTGGCAATCGCATCCTTGACCGAGGTGGCTGTATCAGACAGCAGACCCATGCGGTCAATGGTCATCGACAATAATTCCAGTATGTCTGGTTCGTCGTCAATAAGCAGGATATGTGGTGAAGAATGTGGCATTTTCTTAATCCTGCTTGTTGTCACCTGAGTTGCTCTGGCATGTCCTGTTGCTTGCAAGTGTCAGGCGGAAGAAGCTGCTGCCTGACTTGTTATAGATATAATCAAGATAGCCATGATTGCTCAGGCAGATCTTTCTTGCAATATATAAACCGAGACCATTGCCAGTAGATGCGGTGGTAAAGAATGGTTCAAAAATATTATCGCGAATATCTTCAGCGATGCCTGGGCCATTGTCAGAGATAGAGATGGACGACGTCATGGTACCAGGTTCATTATCATTGATAGTTATTGCAACAAAGGGATTAATGTCTGTTTTGGCATATCTGCGGGCATTAGACAGCAGGTTCAGGATGACATGCTGTAGTTGTTGTGGATCACCGCAGGCAGAAGTAGATCCGTTGCCATTTAATATTATTGATTTGTCTGACAGGTTATTTTCAATGATGAATTTATTGATGATCTTTTCCAGCCAGTCGTATAAAGGTATTTTTTGC
>JAYEGM010000239.1:0-7749 GCA_034659075.1 Pseudomonadota bacterium | reverse complement strand
GGTATCATCCATTTCTTCTGCTAATGAGCCGCAGGTGGCTACTGAGATTAGTGCTTCTGCAGAGGCAATGGCAACTTTAAAGTTGGAGGTTGCAGCTGAGGAAAAGACAGAAAAAAACATACCCGAGCCTGACAAAACGGTAGATATTTCAGAAGTTGCCGAAACAAAGACAGCCACACCCGCTAGCGAGCAAAATACCAGCAGTGGCGGTGTCCTTTTAATCAATTACAGCAAAGACAGCTGGACAGATGTACGCGATGCCAGTGGTAAAAAATTACTTTACCGGACGGTGAAGGCTGGTGAACAGATTGCGCTTGCCGGAGACTTGCCAATATCATTGTTTTTTGGTTTTGCCCAGGGAGTGGAGGTTAAATTCAATGGTAAAATAATCGATGTTCCAGCCCATACTCGGGGTGTATTTGCACGCTTTTCCGTTGGCGAAGCAGCAAGCCGGTAAGTCATGTCAAATTCTATTCAGGCTATTCGGGGCATGAATGACCAGCTGCCCGGTGACTTAATCTGCTGGCAACACCTCGAGCAAACAGCGAGAGCAGTTTTCAATCAATTTGGCTACCATGAAATCCGACTCCCCGTTGTCGAGAAAACAGAATTGTTTGCCAGATCAATTGGACAGGCAACTGACATTGTTGAAAAGGAGATGTACACATTTCAGGATAGAAATGGTGATCAACTTTCCCTCAGACCTGAGGGTACTGCTGGGGTAGTGCGTGCCATGCTGCAACATGGCCTGTTGCATAATGCGATTCAGCGTGTCTGGTACTCCGGGCCTATGTTTCGCCATGAGCGTCCGCAAAAAGGCCGTTATCGACAGTTTCATCAGATCGGTGTGGAGGCTTACGGTATGAGCGAAGCCGAGCTGGATGTGGAAGTGATTTCAATTACCAGTCAGTTATGGAGAAGCCTTGGCCTGTCAGGTGTGAAGCTTGAAATAAATTCGCTTGGCAGCCCTGAATCCAGAATGCAATACCGCGATGCCCTGGTCAACTACTACCAGGCTAACCGGGACAGTCTGGATACTGATTCCCTGCGTCGCCTTGAAACAAACCCGTTGCGTATCCTGGATAGCAAAAACGAGCTTGTTATTGAATTAAACAAATCTGCACCGGATATACTTGAATACCTGGATGATGCATCCAGAGAGCATTTTGCACATGTACAGCTGTTATTGAAAAAGCTTGGAATAAGCTATATCAGGAACCCAAAGCTGGTTCGTGGTCTCGACTATTACAGTCACACGGTTTTCGAGTGGACAACAGATAAATTGGGTGCGCAGAGTGCTATCTGCGGGGGTGGGCGCTATGATGGCCTGGTTGAGAAGCTTGGCGGAAAAGCAACACCTGCTGCTGGCTTTGCCATCGGCATGGAACGACTGGTTGAATTACTGACCATCGAACAGCTCTGTCAGGAACGGAAAAGGCAGGATGTTTACGTTGTTCAAACCTCTGAAACCGCCCGTGAAATCGGCCTTACACTGGCGATGGAAATGCGTAATGCAGGTATTTCGGTGATTAGTAATATTGGCAGCACCGGTTTTAAAAGCCAGTTAAAAAAGGCAGATCGCAGTGGTGCCCGGCTGGCACTTATAATTGGTGAAGATGAATTAAAGACAAAAACAGCGACGATAAAGCAGCTGGACAATGGTGAACAGTTTTCAGTATCTATTGATAGTTTACTTACTGAAATAAGCTGCTACCTGGAAACTACGGAGTAAAAAAAGTGGATCTTAATTTAGTAGAAGATGATGAGCAGGAAAAAGCAAGAAAATGGTGGCTGGAAAATCGTGCACCTATTATATCAGGGATAGTGCTGGGGTTATCCATTATTATTGGTTTTAACTGGTGGGGTGAGTATAAAACAGGCAGGGCTGAAGCGGCCTCGCTGCTTTATCAGGAAATGCTGAAAAGTGACATTGAGGGTAACAGAATTTCTGTCCGGGCAGTTGATGCGGGCCAACAAATTATCGATGACTATGATGACACCGCTTATTCCGGAAAAGCGGCATTGATACTGGCGCGTATTGCTTATGACAACAAGGATATTGCGGGCGCGAAAGAGAAATTACACTGGGCAATTGCCAACTCCAGTCAGTTTGAAACTGTGCATACAGCACGGTTAAGGCTTGCCAGCATTTTAACCAATAATAAGGAGCTGGATGAAGCTCTCGAATTACTCAGTGTTGAGCATATGGAAGGTTTTGAATCACACTATTATGAGATGCGGGGAGATATTTATCTTCGTCTCAAGCAGGCAGACAAAGCACGTGATGCATACCGTGCTGCGATAGACGGTTTATCTGCAGGGTCGATGTATGAGCCGGTATTGAAGATGAAGATGGATGCGATTGCGGCGGGCGCAAGTTTATGAAGGTAAAAATTTTCATACTCATCCAGCTAATGTTTTTTGTTGCAGGCTGTTCAACTGTTAAAGGTGTTATCCCCGGTATAGGGAATAAAGATGATGAGGCAGAACCTGCAGAACTTGAGACCTTTGCAGAAAAGGTTAAATTGCAGCGGACGTGGAAGGCGTCCAGCGGAAAAATTATTAAAAATAATAAACAGATCCAGCCAATACTTGTCGATACAACCCTGTATACCGCCTCCTCGGATGGAGTTATTACAGCATTCGAAGCTGATTCTGGAAAACAGCTATGGCGCAGAAAGCTTAAGATAGCCCTGTCAGCAGGCATCGGTTATGGCGACGGTTTGTTACTTGCAGGGACTGAGAATGGTGAAGTTGTCGCATTGTATGCCAGTAATGGGAACCCTGCCTGGGTAGGTGAAGTAAAGGGCGGAGTACTTGCCAGTCCGGAAGGCGGACAGAATATCGTCGTCGTCCCGACTTCAGGCAATCAACTGGTCGGATTATCTGCAACTGATGGTTCGTTAGTCTGGAACTTGCAGGAATCTACACCACGTCTTCTGCTGCGTGGCAGAGGCCGGCCTCTGGTCGTAAGCGATGTGGTTTTTGCAGGCTTTGATAATGGCAAGATTATCTTGATACGGCTTGATAATGGACAGCGACTCTGGGACGTTCGGGTTGGTGATGCTATAGGCAAAACAGAGATCGAAAGGCTGGCAGACGTTGATGCAAAACCTATTATAATAAATGAAACTGTCTATACAGCTGCCTATCAATCCAGAGTTATTGCAATAAATGCCCCTACTGCCGATATGCTATGGGAAAACAAAATATCAACAAACAAAGACATGGATGTGGACAAAATGCATCTTTACGTTATTGGCGAAGATGATGTTATCTTCGCAATCAACTTAAAAACAGGTGAGACCGTCTGGGAGCAGGACAGATTGACTCACAGAGGTCTTACGTCGCCAGCTGTTTTGGGTGATTATGTCCTGACAGGTGATAAAACTGGCTACCTGCACGTGCTTGAGGCCAGTACCGGTGAAATAGTCGGCAGGGTGAAGACCGGTGCTGAATTTATTGCACAGCCGGTGACAAGAGGTCTTTCTGCCTGGATTCAGTCTATAGACGGTGATGTTTATGCCTGGAAACTGGCTGAATAAGCTCGAAATACTACCCATTATTTAGTCATGAAACCTGTTATTGCCCTGGTAGGGCAGCCAAATGTCGGGAAGTCCACCTTATTTAACCGTCTGACTCGCAGTCGCGATGCTCTGGTCGATGATCAGCCCGGTATCACCCGTGATCGTATCTATGGCAATGCAAAGTATCATGATAAGTCCTTTATCATAATTGATACAGGTGGCCTGGATGATGGCACTGACCCTTTGCAATCCATGATGTCCAGGCAATCGTGGGATGCGGCTGATGATGCTGATGCAGTAATATTTCTGGTAGATGGGCGGGCAGGTTTATCGTCTCTGGATGACCGTATTCTGGTTCGTCTGAGAAAGCTCGGTAAACGAGTTAGCCTTGCCGTAAACAAAACAGAAGGCATGGATGCTGACCAGATTATGTCAGACTTTTATGCTCTCGGACTGGGTAAACCCCTGCCAATTTCATCTGCTCACGGTCAGGGTGTTTCATTGCTGATGTCAAATGTACTGGATGAATTTCCATTAGCGACAGATATAGATGAGGACTCGGGACCTGTTATTGCCGTAATTGGCCGGCCCAATGCTGGAAAATCAACACTTATTAATGCCCTGTTAGGCGAAGAGCGAGTTGTTGTGTTCGACCGCCCGGGTACGACGCGGGACAGCATAAAGATCCCTTTTGAACGAGAGGGTAAAGACTATACATTGATTGATACTGCTGGCGTACGACGACGCGGCAAGGTAGATGAAAAAATTGAGAAATTCTCAGTCATTAAAACTTTGCAGGCGATAGACCAGGCGAATGTTGTTCTGATGCTGCTTGATGCACGTCGTGAAATTTCGGACCAGGATGCTACCCTTGCAAGCTATGCCATAGAGCAGGGCAAAGCGATGGTTCTTATTGTCAACAAATGGGATGGATTAAGTCCTGAAAAGCGACAGAGAATAAAGGATGATATCGACCGAAAACTGACTTTTTTGCAGTTTGCTGAACTGCTCTTTATCTCTGCATTGCACGGCACGGCAGTTGGAAACATTTTCCCGGCGGTAGAACGGGCCTTCGAGGCTGCGATGAAGGATCTTCCAACATCATTTCTTACTCGTATTCTGGAAAAGGCAGTCGAAAAAACGCCACCGCCAATGGTCTCCGGTCGTCGAATGAAGCCCAAGTTTGCCCATCAAGGTGGCCATAATCCGCCTGTGATCGTGATTCATGGCAATCAGCTTAATAAGCTTCCGGGGTCATACCGGCGATATCTGATAAATACTTTCAGAAAAGCAGCAAAATTGCAGGGCACCCCTATAAGACTTGAAATGCGCGCCGGGGCCAATCCGTTTGAAGGTAGACCATCCGGTAGAAGTAAAAAACGTAGGAAAAGACATTAGATTAATAGTGGAAGTCATTAATATTTTTATGAAAATATTTTTACAGATTGACAATCAAACTCCAGTCAACTAGATTATTTGTATATGGTGACTCTTTATTAGAAATATAAAAATATAAGATAGTGCTAAAGTGTCAGCATGAGGGTGGCCACAGAGGCAATAATCAAAGATAATTTTATTGAAAAAGCAATGGATCAAATAGGAAATACATCAATCGGGGAAAAGCAAAAGGAAATGCTGATCGTAATGACAGCACTTCTGTACACTGAACAGAATAATCTTCTGTCGCTGTCCCAGATGCGAGATGCAAAACAGAGCCTGCAGGCATTATTCCTTCGTACCAGTGGCGAAGAGACTATGCTACGTAAGCTTATTGAGATTCTGCGTTTCAATGAAGAAATGCATACGGCTTTCAGCGACTTGTCAAAAATAAGTACACGAATCCAGAGCAGTACAGAAATTATTGCCCGAAAAGTCTCCTATCTGCGCAGCTATTTTGACCGATTAAAAGTAACGCCCCAGGAAAGCGCTGATTTTTTTACTCCTTTTATGAATTTCACCCACCAGTTTTTACTCAAGGTAAAAACATTCAATGGCAGTATGGTGGAGTTTCTGGAAATTAAGGAAGTAGAGTCCAGGCGGGCAAATGAATACCGAATTGCCAAGGAAGCTAGTGTCAGGCTGAAAAAAAGGCTGGCAGGGACCCTCGGCAATGACCCCCAGTCAGAAGTTGAGTCAACCATCAAAGATGAAGTAATTCAGACATTTGACCATGCAGAGGCGAAAAATAATCTTTCCATGGTGCAGCGCGAAGCCAGGCTTAAGGAAAGGGAAATCGATGAACTTCTTGAAGAAATCAATGCCATGTGCCAGCAAGCCATGAATCCAACTATGCGGGAAGTAAAAGAACGGGACGTGTTGATCAAAGAAGAATACGATGATGTTTTCACGCTCTTTGTTGCGGCACTGAAGAAACATCGCCGTCTGGCCAAAATAAAAGACTTCCTGATGGATTACTTCAAGTTATATCAGCGTGCCTACGGTATGTTCCAGCTCGATTTCAACAGCTTCAAGAAAGCTGTGACGATGATGTCAACGAATTCGCAGCAATATTTTGAAGACAAAAATGAAGACTATGATATCCGGGATAAACGTGAAAAACTGAATAAGCTTGAAGCGGTTATAAACTTCCTGGAAGTAGCTGCAAAAATGGTTCGTGATGAAAATGAATTAAAATATCAAAAGCTCAGCAAGAAGCTGTCCGAGCTAATAGACAAGAGTGATAGCAACTGGCGGGATATTTCTCAGGATCTACTGGTCGCCAAGGTTTCTGCTGAGGCAGAAATGAGTACCACGATTTAAAAGAGACGATTTACGGTTTATATATTAGGGAGCCTCTGATTAATTACGCTATACCTCTGGCCTGTAAGCCCCGGAGGGCAAGGCCTGAAGCGCACATCTACGGCATTGTGCTTCTTGCAAAGGACATGGCCATTCACTGCGAAGCACGCTTTGTAGCTGCACGTTTCAGGTCTTGCAGAGATATGGCGTAATTAATCAGAGGCTCCTTAGGTTTTACGTAATACCAAAAACTTTTTTTCTTATTCTTTTTCCGACAGGAAAAGCATCGGATCCACCCTGGTCTGGTTCAAATTGAGGCTCCAGTGCAAATGCGGCCCCGTGACCCTGCCTGTTTTACCGACTTCGCCAATTTTATCGCCACGTTTTAGCTTGTCGCCTGTCTTTGCCGTTATTTTGCTCATGTGATTAAACATGCTAATCATGCCCTGACCATGATCAACAAAGACGGTATTTCCGTTGAAGTAGTAGTTTCCGGTATCAATGATGTTTCCGTCTGAAGGAAGTACAATGTCGGTGCCTTCCGGTGCGGCAATATCAAGGCCGCTATGCGGGTTGCGAGGTTGATCATTAAAGAATCGTTTCAGGCCGAAAGGACTGCTCACAAGTCCATTGACCGGCCAGCTGAGGTCAATTGAGACATCTGTATCTCGCCAGATTTTGAACAATTTCCCCATATGTATCTTTTCTTTTTTAATTCGTGCTAACTGTTCTTTATTCGGGGAAACGTACTTTTTCAGTTTCATTTTGAGTCTTTGCTCCGGGTACGTCTTGGGAAGCACTTTTATGGTAATTTCACTATCAGTTTTTCTCTTGTTGCCTGATTTATAACTGACGATGTAATCACCCGGCAGAGTTTTGAGCGACAGGCCGACCAGGCCTTTCCATTGTCCATCCTGCTGAATGACCATGATTTTCTTTGAGCCGAAGCGTGCCTGTGGGCGTACTTCTGATGCCGCTCCGAGGTCAACAATGGTGACCCCTCCGGGTACAGAAGATTCAGTGAATGCATTTGCAGGAGTAAGTCCGAATACGAAGACATATAAAAGTGCTGAAAATGAGTGGCTTAAATAGCCTGTTATTCTTTGTTTAGTCATTGGTGTTCCTTTTAATCTTATTGATTTTACAGAATAGAGAACCATCCTGTAGGTTTGCCTGCAGTTCATCATCCAATTTTATCTGATTGACTGAACTCACAATTTTGTCTTCACCGGCTATTTGTAATGTGGCAAAGCCGCGTGCAAGGGTCTGCAATGGGCTTAATGCCTGCAAGGTAAATACTTTGCTCTCCAGCTGACTGCGTCTGTGCTGCAGCAATTCCGGTATTTTAGCCCATAAGCGCTTGTAGATGCCGTCAAACTGGATAGATTTTTTTTGCAAATGACTTTTCGGAAGATGCTGCGACAGGCGTTTGTGGTGGTTAGTAAATGTGACAGAGAAAGATGATAAATAATTTCTGACAGAC
>JAYEGM010000238.1:0-1810 GCA_034659075.1 Pseudomonadota bacterium | reverse complement strand
AATGCCGTTGGCGACAATATCAGGTTTAATTCGCCCGTCATCGGTAGGGCCCCAGCCACTAAATATGGACATTGCCACACGTGCGGGATCAGGAAAAGAGGTATATCCTCCCTGAATGTCATCGACCGCTCCGACGGTAAGTATGTTCTTTGCCGTCCCGTTGGTGGGGATGCAATCATAGCCGACCGGTGCACAGTCTTGACTTCGTGCTAAGGTGGATGTGCCCAGATCCTTACCATCAGCATCTACAATTGTGTAGATTTCACCGGGCGCAGGCCCAATATCATCGCGATCATTGCCCGCAGATTTGACGATCAGGTAATAGGGGGCATCGAATGCGATCTGATCCCATAGTTGCGCATCAGTGTTGTAATAACCGAAATTGTAATCTTCGATCTGGCTGTCATCCGCACCACCGAGCCACCACCAAACTTGAGGGATGACAAGAGGATCTATTAGTAGCCAGCCAGTTGCGGTTCCATAGGAATGGTTTGACAGTAACAGCCCACCAGCCGCTGCCGTTGCCATTTCAGCGGTGTCACTGTTCCAGTCATAGGCATCGAGGCTGGCGGCATAGGCCATTCCTTTAGCGGCAGGGTCGATGATGCCTGCCGCGATCAAGGTGCCGGCAACATGTGTGGAGTGATCACTGGGATCGGTCGGGCTATTGTCCACCTGAGTTACCCGACCGGTGAATTCCCAGTGTGTATCAAGTACAACCCCGTCATCCCACTCACCCACGGTCATCCCACTGCCATCCAGGTTGAGTCCTGCCGTGCCACCGGGCCAGACATTATCCGTAGAGACGGTATCAGCTGCCACGGCGTTTTCTGTGATGTAAAATACCGGCATGCCGGCAGGTGTCAAGCGCTGGATTTCAATGACAGTGCCGTCAGCTAGTTTTTTCCGCGTTGGCCAGCCCTTGCGCTTAGCCACGTCTTTTGCATGCTGCTGAGCGGCTTCAGCACGCTTTTTAAGATGGATGGAGAGTTTATCCAGGGCGGCTTTGTTGGTGGCAGCGGCAACATCGCTCTGGGCTGAAGCCACGTGGCTCATACTGAGAATAGAAAAAATAATCAGTATTCTGAGTGCTTTTATTTTCAGCATGGATTTACTCTTCAATATTTCAGTTCTCTCTAAATACTAGTTCGTAAAACTGATAAAAGGGAAAATTGGTCCATTTTTTACAATCACTCGAATACCTCAAGCCGAGCTTAATCAACTGTGATGAGTGAATATTCGGGTGATTTCAAGCAATTAACCAGGCTGATTAGGAAAGAAGTCTTATCTTAGTGATAGCACACCAGAACAGGTTTTTGATAACGAACCGACAAGAGCTGAAAATTTTCTGACGAAACAGCAGCATAAATGGTGTCCGACCATTTGTCCGGGTGCTCAATGACTACTGTATTGAGACTGTCATTCATGCCTGGAACTAAGGCACCGGAGAAACTGGCTTGAGGCCGTATACTTTATGGTTAGAGAACCAGAACTGCAGGCTAGCCGAGACTAGCAGTAACCTTTAATTGTGGATTGCATAGCTAAACAGTGTTTGCCGAACTTTTGCCGGACACAATCCTGAACCGTTATGTGCAGTTGTGAAGAATGCAGCGGGCATCAGCAGCAATAATTGAAATAAAACAATTACTCAAAAGCTATAGTTCAGGCAGCGAACCAGGCGGTCGGGCATTCGAATCGCAGCAACATTAGGATGTCATCATCTTTGAGCCATTATTCTGCTAGCTTTGTGATCATCGGGGAAGTACAGGTAGAGCGATTCTTTTTTAAAGGTTACACCTTCATCGACCAG
>JAYEGM010000237.1:0-7862 GCA_034659075.1 Pseudomonadota bacterium | reverse complement strand
CAACTCAGCTGATCGGTGCGTGTGTCTTGAAATCATCTGCGCTAGCAGGGTATCAGTTAGCATCCGGTTGGACAGTTCCAGACCAATTAGCTGTTTTGTTAGTGTTTGCATGGTTGTATGTATTTGGATGTATTCTAGTATAGAAAATACTAAAAACTTCCAAAATATGGAAGTATTCAGCAATAGTTACTAAGCCGAACCTTGCTTAGGCGACACACAGCTACTCTGTGCCTTGTTCACGGCAAGGCATCGGAACGCCACTGTAGTCATTCTACAGTAAGTTTCGATAACGAAGTCCGTGACAGGGCACAGAGTAGCCCGTAGGGAGGATCCAAAATGATCCAGCTCTTCGTTACAAATCTTGGCAAGGGAACAACCATTACCTGCGAGTCGTGCCTTAATCTGAATCATTTTGGATCCTCTGTGTGTCGCCTAAGCAAGGTTCGGCTTAGTAAGGGCAGCTCTATTTCAAGACCAGTCCGGGATTATTCTCCACACATCTTGTTTGCAGCCAAAATCAGGTTCTCTAACTCGGCTGCTGAATAGTATGTCGTGATTATTCCCGGCTTATGTCCCAGAGCGCGGAGTTGAACCTGATATCTGGCGCTTTATTCCCGGCCGGCTAACATCTCCCAGAATTTTCGTGGAGAAATGATAGGCAGATGCTCGATGCTTTGCAGCTGGAGAAGTGCCTTGTCCCCAGTTACAAAAACGCTAGCGTTTCCTGCAAGAGCGGAAGCAACTATGGGTTCATCGTCAGGATCTGGCAGTGAAGGGAAAGGGTGTTCAGCGGTAACAATAATGGAATGTGTATGCAGCAGGTTTATGAACCCTTTAGTGACCTCTTCTGACTGACCGAGTTTTGCCGGAAGGATACGTTCAAGTTCATGCAAGACAAAGTTCGATGTGAGCAGTTCGTGGGATTGCAAAACAACTTCAAAGAGTTCTGCACAAAGTCCACGTGTGGTCAGAGCGCTGGCCAGGACGTTTGTGTCAAGAAATACCTTCACGAAATATCGCGAAAGATATCTTCGTCAGTCACATAACCCGCAGCTTCGGCGAGTGGCAGCGCCTGGCGACGTAGCTCGCGGAATTTCTCAACAGCAATGTCTTTGCGCAGCATTTCCCTTGCCAGATCACTTTTAGTGCGGTGCTGGACTTTGGCGAGCAGGTCCAGATCTTTCTCAAGTTCATCATCGATGCGGATTGTTAGCGTGCCCATAATATTTCCAGATGAGTTTGGGGTAAGTGTACGACATTGTAATACAACTAATATCAAAGGAAAAGCAAATGCGATCCGCGGGTACAGACACCGATGCCTAATTTGAAAAAAATCGGATTTGTCTAAAGGCGCTGGTCTTCTAATTCAGGTGATCCGCCTGCCGAACTTTTGCCGGACACAGTCCTGCATCGCTATACACAGTAGTGAAGATTGCAACGGGCATCACCACCAATAAGTTTAATAAAACAACTACTTATGATTGAAAGTTCAAGCTACGAACCAGGCGGTTTTGCTTTTAAGCTTAACCAGTGCCGGACTTTTCAGTACAGACTTCATTTACTGCCTCAATTAGCTCCTCCAGTTCCGGGGCAAAGTAGTGCGTCGTAATGTCGCCATTCTTATGACCAAGTAACACTTTGCGTGTTTCCAGATGCACACCAGCTGCTCTCAGCCGTCGCCCGACGGTGTGCTTAAGATTATGAACCCCGACCTGAGCTTGCCCACTGACGTCCTCGCGCGTTTCCAGACGCTGTTGTTAATAGTCTGTACGGCGTGCTTCTTGTACGCAAATAACATGCTCAGGGTGCACATCCCGTTGGACACCATCAGCCGGGAACTTGGGCATGAGAGGGACTGTGCCTACTTGGGTAGGTGAGGTAGAGAGATCAACATGGTGACGTGCTTGTGGGGCGATGGATCCCGATGTATTTCAGCGTTGAATATATTTGAAGGCTTGTTACGGAAATTGGTTTCCTGACATACAACTTGGAGAAGGAAATCAGGCTGGGTAATTCTCTGTTATAATCATATCGATTGCATTTGATATCAACATGAGGTCGTCCAAATGAGCAACCAAAGCATCACTATCAGAACTGAAAGCAACACAGTAGACAAAATCAGCGCCATCGCTAAAGCAATGGATCGTTCCAGAAACTGGGTCATTGAAGATGCACTCAAGCAGTACATTGATCAGCAAGCCTGGTACATTGAAGGAATGCAGCAGGCCCAGGCATCATTGAAAGCAGAGATGGGCATACCTCATGCAGAGGTCATGGCAGAAATCTCTGAGCTGATCGATGGACGCATCAAGATCCATGAGAATAATCAGTGAGGATAATCTGGTCCCCGGAGGCCCGGACAGATCTACGGGAAATGGTGTTATATCTCTCTGACAAGAATCCATACGCAGCTAAAGCACTATACGAACGCATCGAGACCGTGGCCACCGAACTCATTGATAACCCATATATAGGCCGTCCTGGCAGAGTACCCGGCACTCGTGAGTTGATCATCACAAATACCTCTTACATTCTTCCTTACCAGATCAGTCAAAATCGCATAGAAATCTTGCGGATATATCACGGTGCCAGGAAATCGCCAGAACAATTCGATTGAAGCCACCATGTGGAATTGGTCAATTCTGATAACAGAAGCTTCGAGGTATCAAGCAGCGATTGGAAAGTGGAATCGCTTGCGGGACTTTTGCGGAATTCAGTTATGCATTGTTAGGTAATAAGGGCAACGGGTGTTCCGGTAATACATATTAAAAACAATAAGTTAGTGATTCAGTTGCTAACTACGAACCAGGCGGCCGGGCGTTCGAATCGCTCCTGGCGCGCCATACAATACAAAGGCTTACGTTAGTAACGTGGGCCTTTTGCACGACTCGTCTAGCGTAGGGTAATCGTAGAATCCGACTCTACAACCGCCCACTTTCGCTCGATGCGCGATGCCGCTTGGGAGAAATCAAGTAAAATCCTTATGCGCATGTTTGGCCCAAATGGTAATCTACAGGCAATGAATATTTATCAAAAAATCACCTCAAAAAATGGGTGCTGTTTAAATGAAAAAATCATGGAAGGTTTTCTCAACCACTACCAACGTGACGATATCCGAAAAACCCATTTGTTTGGAGGTCGCTACGAAAATATTTATCTAACCGAACAGCACATTCCAGCACTAGGCTTATTAATCGTTGAAGCAACTAATCATGCTGAAGATTTATTGCAACTTAAAAACTTACGTGCAGGATTCTGGTTCAATTTCATGCCGCCTGAATCAACCACTACCGTACACACCCACGATGACGATGATGAACTATTGTCAGCTGTCTATTATGTAGATGTTACAGAACATTCAGGTAATTTGATTATTTATGAGAAATCGAATATGCCTGCTCCACGAAAGATTGAGATTACCCCTGAAGCTGGTGAATTTATCTTTTTCAAACCCGACGTTACTCATGAAGTGTCCAGAAACAACAGCTCACAATCTCGCCTTTCTATAGCTATTAACTTCGGTCAACCATGAGCTTAGATAATAGAAAAAAAGGAGCTGTGAGGCTCCTTTTTACATATTGATCGCAGAGATGGGATTAATATCCGCCTTTGCGAGTACTCTGTGGGCAGCCACCAATTTTCAGACCTTGCTTGGAAGGCATTTCCGGGAACATTTCGTACATGAGCTTTGATGAAACCTTTTCACCCCAGATTTTGCCCATGGCTTTCATGATGCCACGCTCATTCGGTTCATTGCCGTCCAGGATCTCTGCGCGGACGTACTTCACAATATCCCAGTGTCTCTCGGTTGGGTCGATATTTTCTTCGGCAAACAGTGCAGTTGCAATTTCTTCGTTCCAGTCACCAATGTTGACCAGGTAACCATTATCGGTTCTTTCTACGGAATCAAGTACTGACATCACTAATCCTCTTTTATGTTTTGAATGATTGATATACGGCAATTGCTCTAGATGGCTTTGCCAGTTAAATTTGAGGCGATAATGATAAATCAGAACATGCTTAAATTCTACTTAAAAAGAGCAATCTAAAGAGATGGATTAAGATCAAGGGTTTTAGCCCATATCGTCAGGATTGACTACATAAATGTGACTACCGGGTTTGAGGATTTATATTAAGCCTTAGAGAAATATAGTAAAAGCCTTATGCGCCTGTTTGGCCCAAATGGTAATCCACAAGCAAGTAATCTTTTGGCTGTAATCAGTTATCTTCAGGAGCAAGAAGGAATACACCTGGAAGTTAAAGCACGAAAGGTTGCATAGCTTGCGGTGCTTTTGCGGGAGCTAGTTATGCTCGGTTATGCCCTGTGCTGGAGTTTTGCAACGGGCGCGCCATACAAAATAAAGCTTATATCTATTAAGGATGTGTTTGCGGAGGTTCTTGATATCCGTAGAGATAGTGACTATGAGGCCTCTAAGGACATCGTGCCCGGGGCAATATGGAAAGACCCTGCTAAGATAGAAAATGGATTGCCTCTGTTCCTAATGATGGACAGGTAATCATTTATTGCGTGCGGGGTGGCGGGGTGAGCAACAGTGTACTTGATCGCTTACATGCTGACGGAATCAATGCCCGGTATATCGAGGGCGGAATTGAAGGCTTAAAAGATGCAGGTGGCATGATTCATCAAAAGTAATACAATGATAAAGAACTTATGTGGCTGAACGCTCGGCAAGTAGCTAGAAACATGTAAGTAAATAGTAATGAAAGTTTATTCAATGAGGAAATAAGAATGGCACAGTTCGTGTTTGTTTATCTGGGCGGTAATCAGCCATCCAGCCCAGAGGAAGCTAAGAAGCATTTTTCGAAATATATGGAATGGATGTCTTCACTCGGCGACTCAGTTGTCAGTCCTGCAATTCCATTAAAAGACACCACTACAGTAAGCCCTGATGGGACTGTGAGAGAAGGAGGAAGCAGTGCTATGTCCGGCTTCACGATCATTAAGGCAGGCTCGATGGCGGCCGCGTTATCAATTGCACAGGCTTGTCCTTTTCTTGAAATTGGCGGCTCACTTGAGGTCTCTGAAATGATGCAAATGCCTGTTCAGTGACAAATTAAAATAATCATTCAACTGCCGTACTTTTGCCGAACAAAATTATTTATCGTTATGCACTGTAGTGAAGATTACAACGGGCATCACCACAAATAAGTTAAATAAAACAACTACATAATCAAGCAGCTAACTGTCAGCTGTTCTTGAAACTTCTTGCATCACCATTCGGCGCGATCAAAGCATTTCGATCAGTATATTGATAAGATTACATTCAGATGCGGTTTCAACCGATCGGTTGAAACCGCAGAATAAAGCTGATCAATGACAAAGTTGGCAGCGAATTACAGAGGTGGATGAGAATAGAGGTGGGAAGAGGCTGTCTGTAAACCTGCTGAGGATTCTGCCTGTCTACTCAATGCTCAAGATGGAATCGGGTTGAGTGGTGCTTTGAGGAAAGCTTTTAAGAAGCGTCAAGAGCCAGCCAGCAGGTTCTTGCTAACAAAAATCACAAGGATAAACCAATGAGAAAATGGCAACACACAACAATCGCGGTCATGGCAGCAGGGATACTTATATTCAGCTCCACCCAGTGTTTTGCAGCTGCAAAAGATGAGTACCAGAACGCGTTTATCGAATTTCTGGAAATCGGTCCGGCCACCGAACTGAATCTCATTGGTCATGGAAAAAGCCCAGCGGATATCAACAAAAGTCTCACTGAAATCTATCACAGTAACGGGCTACAGCCTTTCTGGATAGAGAATGGCAAACCCAGCCAGCGCGCTGCTGACATAATCAGCGTACTGGCCGACGCGGAAAGTCAGGGGCTCGATCCGTTCAGTTATTTTGTAGATCTGATTAACTATTACAAGGATAGTAAGGATACTGCTGATTTGGTGCGGCTGGATATTCTCCTGTCATTGGGTATGATGCGCTTTGTGGCTGATCAACGTGAGGGTCGTAAGGCGCCGCGTGAGATTGATCCGGTACTGTTTGATTCTGCACGGGATGTGGAGCTGGACCTGGTATCGCTCAGGCAAGCTGCCTTCGAAGCACCGGATATGAAGGCCTTTTTAGCACAGCAGGCACCGCCTTTTTTACAATACCGGAAGTTACAGAAAAAACTGACTGAATATCGTGTAATTGCTTCATCAGGCGGGTGGTCATCAATAGCTGCCGGAGAGACCTTGAAACCCGGCATGGAGGACTCACGGATAAAGGAGGTTAGACAACGCCTGGCCGCCACAGGAGAACTGGCCACAGAGAATATGGACAGTGCACTGTTTGATCCAGCTCTGGAAGAGGCTGTCAAACTGTTCCAGAAGCGTCACAATTTGCACCCGGATGGTGCAATCGGCAAGCAGACACTGTCTGCCATGAATATACCTGTAGCAGCCAGAATCGAACAGATTAACGTCAATATGGAACGCTATCGCTGGTTGAAGCGGGACATGAAGGGTAGCCTGGTAGCGGTCAATATTGCGGGTTTCGAGGCGATGGCCGGTGTCCCGGGAAAATTTGATTTATCGATGCCTGTGGTGGTCGGAAAACTGCACCATGAAACGCCGGTTTTCAGTGACACGATAAAGCACGTGGTCTTCAACCCATTCTGGACTCTTACTCCTAACATTGCGCGCAATGAAACTCTGCCTAAACTGAAGAAAGATCCACTGTACCTGCAGAAGCACAATATGCGAATTTTCCAGGGCTGGGGAGCAGATTCCAAAGAGCTGGATTCGACGAAAATCGATTGGAGCAAAGTTTCAAAGAAAGACATGAACAAATACCGTATTCGCCAGGATCCGGGTCCGAAAAATGCCCTCGGAACCTTAAAGCTTATTTTCCCGAATAAATATGATGTCTATCTGCATGATACGCCTTCCCATGCATTGTTCAAAAAGGAAAAGCGAGCCTTCAGTCATGGCTGCATCCGTATGGCCAGGCCTGTGGAAATGGCGTCCTGGGTGTTGGGCGGAGATGAAAAAGGATGGGGTATTGAACGTATTAAAAAAATTATTAAAGCCCGGGAGCGTCACGTAGTCGTGCTGGAAAAACCCGTACCCATTCACATATTGTATCGTACGGCCTTTGTCGATCCGGAAAGCAACATGCTTCATTTTTATGAAGATGTTTATGGGCGGGATAAACTTCTTGCGCAGGCCTTGTTCGGCAGTGGTAGTTGAGAAAGGAATACTCTGCTGCAGCACGTGGAAACACACAACTGACAAGACTGATTCCACGACTTCAACAAACCAGAAACAACCTGTCTCAGTATGACAGCAGCTGAAATCGCAGCCATTAATGACGGAGAATCAGACTTTCTTCTGATGGGCAGGGGAAAGGATGTGCTCGCCTGGCGGATAATCCTGTCAGATTCTGTGCAGAAGAGAATTGATGCCCAGATTTCCTGTGGAAAACGACGAGGCCGGCAAGGTCATGATGTATCGACTACTGTCTGCGGCTGATCGCGATATACGGTGAGTACTTATTGATGATTCAAACGAGGGGGTTCCTGATAAGTTTGCGGTTGACTCTTTGTACAATCCTCCGGGTTCTATGATGACTCGATGAAATTGAAGTTTTAAATTAAACAAATATTTTTGCCTCGTCAGAAAAATTTGTGGGCGGTTTCCGGTACAGGTAACGCCCCCAACGCATGATACAAGGCTATTTCAGCCGCATGGTAGGTTCTAAAGCCATACGCTTTTCTGGTAGTCAGTTTTACTTTGGTGTTAAAGCCTTCAACTATACCACTGGAAAACTGTTTTTTAGCCTTAAACCAGTTCAGTAATAATGGTCGATGACGGCGCAGCATCCTGGCCACTCTTTTCATCGGTTTTATCTTTGATCG
>JAYEGM010000236.1:0-7954 GCA_034659075.1 Pseudomonadota bacterium | reverse complement strand
GAGAAAAAGAAGAAGTGAAGTTTCAAGTTTCAAGTTTCAAGTTTCAAGTTTCAAGTTTCAAGTTTCCAAAATATTGTACTTTTTAGCTTTACGCTATAAGACTTAAACAATATTTTTATACCCAGCAATTAATGACAGAGATGATTTTATCAGTTTTTTGTATCTCCTCTTGAAACTTGAAACTTGAAACTTGAAACTTGTTTTTTCCGTTTCGCCCTCGGATGCGCCTTATCAAACACCTTCGCCAGGTGCTGAAAATTCAGATGGGTGTAGATTTGTGTCGTCGAAATATTCTGATGGCCGAGCAGCTCCTGAACCGCACGCAGGTCCCCGCTGGATTCCAGAATATGGCTGGCAAAGGAATGTCTTAGCATGTGCGGGTGAACGTTTCTGCTGAGCCCCTGGCGTATTGCCCAGTCCTTGATCCTTTTTTCGACACTGCGCGCTGCCAGCCTTCCACCACGCTTACTGACAAACATGGCTGCCTCTGTTTCTTTTGCCATAGACGGACGGACAGAAAGCCAGTTTTTTATTGCCTCGCGGGCATAGCGGCCGACCGGAACAATACGCGTTTTATTGCCCTTGCCGATTACCCTTGCTTCGCCAGCAGATAAATCCACCTCAGCTATGTCCAGCGATACCAGTTCAGACAGGCGCAGACCGGACGAGTAGAAAAGTTCCAGAATTGCTCTATCTCTGATAGTAAGCGGGTCATCCCCTTTCAGCGCCACCAGCTGCTGGACAGTATCGATGTCCAGTGTATTGGGCAGCCTGCGTGGACGGCGCGGTGCCTTTAGCAGGTCAAACGGGTTAGTCGAGACATGTTCCTCTCTTACCAGCCAGCGGTAAAAACTCCGGCTGGCCGATAAGATACGCTGGATGCTGGCACTCGAGAGCCCATGCTGGTGCAGGCTGCCCAGCCATTTGCGGCCGTGAAAATTGTCTACCTCAGACCAGCTTGCGATTTCCTGTTCCTCGCAATAGCCGCTCAGTCGTATCAGATCATGTTGATAAGCGGTAAGGGTACGGGGTGAGTGTCGCCGCTCATAGCGTAGGTAATCAAGAAAACCATCCCGTTGTTGTTGCGCCGCGGCAAGCATTTCAGCCTGTCATGCGATAGAAAAATCGTGGTTGCGCTTCAATGCTGTCGCAAACTGCTCGCCCAGGCGAGACAGTATCAGCGTCCCCATCTGCGGTGTAAAACGCTCCCGCTCGCTGGCGCCGAGGGCGATCAAACCCACCCGGTGTGGTGTATCCAGCGCCAGCAGGGCACAGGACTTAACAGCGGCAGCATCATCGCCAAACAACGCATTTAAAAGCTCATCATCAAGCGCATTATGGCAGCTGCAGGTCTCTTTACCCAATGTGTCAAAGAGTGCTGCAAAGGTCTTCTCTGTGAGTGTAGCGGTCTGCAGACCGTCATTCTGGTACTCCGGCTTGATATTAATGCTGACAGCCGCGAGATCAAACAACTGCCTTAGCTCAGTTGCCGTGTTCTGCAGCAGTTCTTCGACAGCAGATGTGCTGGATAACTGCAGGCTGTAATGATGCAGCTTTTCTGTAATGTCTTCATTCTTCTGCGCGTTGCTGATCAGTACCAGCAGCCGCTCCTCCTGCTGCCGGTTTTTGTCACGCAATACCTCTACCTGACGTTCTATCAGCGACACCATGCCCTGGCCCGTATGATGCGGTATCTGCATCCGTTCAAGTAAATCAGAATGTTGCATCAACAGATCGGGGTGCTTTTCGAGATAGAAGAGAACCTCCTCCTCGTTTATTTCTGACACAACACTCCCACTGTCGCTATTTCCATCTTGTTTGCTCATAATTTCTCCATTTCAAACATGCCTTCGTAGACGTATTCTGCCGGCCCCGTCATCAAAACAGGTGCATCACCTCCTGCCCATTCTATATCCAGCGACCCTCCCCGTAAAAATACTTTAACAGGGTTGTCCAGCAAACCCTGATCGATCCCGGCCGCAACGGCCGCGCAGGCCCCGGTTCCACAGGCGAGGGTTTCTCCTGAACCCCGCTCCCAGACCCGCAAACGGATGGCCTGACGGTCCATTATCTGCATAAATCCGGCGTTGACCTGTTGTGGAAAACGCGGATGATTCTCAATCTGCGCACCTATTTTGCTGACGCGTGCTTCGTCAACGTCATTGACGATCTGAACCGCATGAGGATTGCCCATAGAGACGACAGAAATACTGACTTCTTCCTCGTCCAGCAACAAGGTATAAAGTCGCTGCCTGCCTTCGCTGACAAAGGGGATTTTTTCCGGTTCAAACTGCGGGGCGCCCATATCGACACAGACCCGCCCATCATCGAGCAGGCGTGGCACGATGATGCCGGACAGGGTGCCAACACGTATTTCCGTTTTTTCAGTCAGGCCCCGGTCGTAGACAAAGCGTGCGAAACAGCGCGCACCATTCCCGCATTGCTCGACTTCATTGCCATCGGCATTAAAAATCCGGTAGCTGAAATCCATTTCTTCCGAGGTCGGAGGCTCAACCAGCAGCATCTGATCAAATCCAATACCGAAATGTCGATCGGCCAGCTGCCGGATCTGCTCAGGCGTTGCGTGGAAATTGTGATTAAATGTCTCAATAACAATAAAATCATTGCCCAGGCCCTGCATTTTTGTAAACGCGGTATTCATGTAACAACTGTACCCTGCCCGACCCATTCAGGAAAGAGATAACCATGATTAATGAGAAATATTCACATCAATCTGTAGATTTCTGCTGTAGGTTTCTGTTTTAGCAGAAGGAATAAGAAAAATTGGGCTGGCGGCATACAAATTGCTTGCCCATAAAGTAGTTGAAACTACTTATTTAGAAGAGTACAAGTAGAGTTATAGAAGCAGGCTGGGTGATAAACACTATTTTTTAAAAACCTTATAATTCTATCGGGGGCACTATGAAAAACCATCCGCTACCAGCAATTGGAAAATGGTATCTTGATAACACAAACCGGCAACTATTCGAAATTGTTGCAATGGATGACGAAGACGATACTATCGAAATCCAGTATTTTGACGGTGCAATCGAGGAACTTGATACAGAATTGTGGAATGAAATGGAATTAACCTCAGCCGCCCCGCCGGAAGACTGGTCAGGCCCCTTCGATGACCTGGAAGCCGATGATAAGCCAGACCCGGACACCCCGGCAGAAACTCACGAGTTCGGTCAGTATATTGATGAGATATAGAATATAGGTTCAGTGTTCAAATCATTCTAGCTGTTGCTGAAAACCACTGCTGTCCCATAAAGAAATTAAAGACTGAATGTAGTGTGTTGATTTAGCTTGCTCTATGGGCAATCAGAAACTTAAGAGACATGAAAAACAATCATAGAATCCGTCATTCCGGACTTGATCCGGAATCTATGCATTTCAATAACTTACTGGATGCCGGATCAAGTCCGGCATGACGATAAAAGTTTATGGGACAGCAGTGGCTGAAAACAGAACACTGAAAACCGAAAACTTTTTTTAAAACGCATCAAAACGCCCGAACCGATACTCCAGATACGTCGGATACTTTTTGTAGGCCCCGGACAGTACATACCTCAACACACCCTGCAGTCGGTTCTGGCCGGTGACTGAATCCAGTCTAATGATTTCCTTGCCTGACTGATCAAAAAAAACCAGCGCAGGGGTGTAAAAAATTCCCAACTTTTCAGACCATTTGCTTGCTGTCATGTTCTCGCCTGACGGGGTCAGCACCGGGTCATCTGCTTCGATATCCAGCTGCACCACTTCAAATTTATCTATCAATTCCAGCACATTGGAATTTTCCAGTGGTTCTGTATGCAAAATATCGCATGCGTGGCAGCTCTTTTGCTCGAAAAATACGATTAAGGGCTTCTCGGCTTTAAAATGGCTACGATCCAGTGCGTAGGGTGGCCTCTCAAAGAATAACTGGCTATTTAATTCTTCCAGTTCGAATTTGCCCGGCGGGTCGGCTCTTGCCATATAGGCCTGCAGCGTTTCTTCTTTGTAAAACCCCTCTACTACATACTTCAGTGCGGCACGAAACGAATAAGGCGGGTAATAACCACGCAGGCGCAAGGCAATATTGCCATCCAGGTCATAAAAGATAAATGAGGGTGTAAAGTTGGTTTTTTCGCGTACGGCGAGCTCCCGCTCGGTCAGACTCACGCCCTGCACATCCGTTACCTGTCGACTGTTCCAGATGTCGAGCGGGATGACATCAAAGTGCTTACGCATATACTTCCTGATATCCGGGATTTTTAGATTAATCTCCATCAGTGCTTTGCAGTAAGCACAATCCTTCTGGCCAAAATAAACCGCTATACCGGTCTTTTTTCCCGCTTTCGCTTCTTCCAGGTCATCATTTAGATCAAGGAAACTACTTTTGAACCACGCGGGCAAAACCACCTGATCAGGTATCGGTCTGTCGTCACCTACAAGCTGGTCCACCTGTTTGTCGAAATCATCAAATTCATCTGCTAGCACCGGGGAAAACACCAGCATCAAAGCCAAACAGCAGACCCTGTATGTATATAATTTTTTACCGCAGAATTTCATTGATAAGAAGCAACCAGTCATAATCAGAATCACAAACGACAAACCAGAAATCATGGAATCCATTTTATTATACTGCAGCGCTTTGCCGTCCCGGGTTGCAACCCGGCCACCGGCCGCATATCCACAACTGTAGCCAGTGTAATGGTCGACTATTATATTTTCAACAGAAGCGTCTTTTTCTTTGCACGCTGCGCCTTGCTCTGTCGTCGATTACCGTAAGCTGCAGAGGCACTCGCTGTGCTCGTACAATTCTCGTTCTTAATACAGCTTCAGTACGGCAGCACTTTCATTTCATGGCCAAGTACATACAGCGCCAGCTGATTAATACCATCGTTAAAATCCTCCCGCTCCAGCAACTCCCACATCCTGTTGAGTGGCCAGCGCACTTGCTGCAACGCTTCCGGTTCGTCGCCCGGCAGAGGATCTATCGATAAATCTGTAGCCAGCATAATCCAGGTTGGCCGGTTAATATAAGCCGGTGAAACAATGATGCGCCGTAGTAAGCGCACATTGCGGCTCGCCATACCAATTTCTTCCTGCAACTCACGGCAGGCCGCAAGCTGTGGTTCTTCGCCATCATTGATTGCACCTTTGGGAAAACTCAGCTCATAACGTTCAGTGCCTACGGCATATTCCCGTATCAGAATAAGCTCATCATCGATAACGGGCACAATCAAAACAGAGCCAGCGGCATCGCTTTGCAATCGCTCAAACTGTACTTCCTTGCCGTTGCTGAAACGGAGATCGACCTGTTCGATATGAAATAATCGACTGCGGGCAACGCTGGTGACCGAGAGAATTTCAGGCTTTATTGTCATATTCTGTGGCATGATATTTTTCAGGCACTATAGTGCCGTAGAATACATTAGAATAAAAGGATGCGAATGCAAACCAGTAAAATCATGGACAAGGACTCGATAAAGAATACATTTATTCCACCATGGGCCGAAATCAATACCGTCCTGCTGGACATGGACGGGACCCTTCTGGATCTCCACTTTGACACCCATTTCTGGCTTGAGCATGTCCCCATCCGCTATGCTGAGGCCCACAGCCTGCCACTTGAACAGGCGAGGGAACAACTCATGACCCGTTATCGTCAGGCAGAAGGCAAGCTTGAATGGTATTGTGTCGATTACTGGTCTGAACAGCTCAAAATGGATATTGAGGTATTAAAAGAAGAAGTTGACCACCTGATCAGCGTGCGCCCGGACGTCATCAGCTTTCTGCAGGCACTGGCCAGTGCGGGTAAACACCGTGTACTGGTCACCAATGCACACGGCAAGAGCCTGGCCTTAAAAATGAAGAAGACACCGATTGGCGGGCACCTGGATGAAATCATCACCGCACATGATATTGGTCTACCCAAGGAACATCCTGATTTCTGGGAGAAATTACAGCAAAGACAATCTTTTTCGCCAGAGAATACCCTGCTCATTGACGATAGTATTAATGTTCTGAATTCTGCAGAAAAATACGGCATTAAACATCTGCGTGCAATCCTTCAGCCCAACTCAAGAATCGACCCTGATCCACATGACGGATTTATCCATATTGATCGTTTTGCCGATATTTTGCCTTCAGCAGATTAAGGGCACCTCTATTAATATGCCCGGTAAACTGTGTGGAATCACCGTAGAGGATTAACCTGTTGATTCATGGGAAAAAGCGAAACAGCCGCTTATCTCTGTTATGATTAAGGGCGTTACAAGTCAATTCTCGAGTACGGAAATGTCACAAAATATTAATGTTGATGTCGATACCCTTTACATCGAATCAGAATCCTCTCCGGCTGATTCACAATATGTTTTTGCCTACACTATTACCATCACCAATACCGGCACTGTGGCGGCCAGGCTGCTGACGCGTCACTGGGTGATCACAGACGCTAATGGCTATGTAGAAGAAGTCCGCGGCGATGGCGTGGTTGGTGAGCAGCCGCATTTAAAACCCGGTGAGGGCTTCCAGTACACCAGCGGTGCTGTACTGAAAACACCGGTTGGTACAATGAGCGGCAGCTATCAGATGGTGACAGATGATGGCGGCAACTTCGAAGCTGACATCCCGGAATTTATTCTGTCCAGTCCCCGCACCTTGCACTGATGCCACCGGCAACAGCACGATGCCGGCAAGCTGCCTGAACTGTCTGTCGCTATGAGTAAAAAACCGGATGCCGTACCCGCACAGATTAAGGAAGACCGGGTTGATCGAAACAACACCGGGCGGCCCTGGCGCATACTTAACCTGAACCGGGGGATTATTGCTACACGCAGTCACCATCCCGAAATCATGCCGCATGCCTACTCGGATCTTGTGAAAAATATACCGGACGATGCCCGACAGTTTTTTAATGAAGGCCAGAAACAGATGGAAATAGTTGACTATCCAGACCATGTAAAGGAAATTATGCAGCAGTACAATGACCTTTGGGGAAACGAAGATGCATTACATTAAAAAAACGCTAATCTTCCTGCTGTTTTCTATTTCTGCACCGGTATTATCTGCCGCAGAGACTATCACCTACAACCGTGTCTCCTATCAGGTCACGGAGCAGCAGGAAGTCGCTAACGATGAAATCACGGTAACCATGGGCGCTGAGCGAAATGATCAGGATGCGACCAGGCTGGCTAATGAGATCAATCAACTGATCACTTCTGCAAACGCCACCATAAAAAAATTTCCTACGATAAAAAGCAGTACCAGCGACTATTCAATTCGCCCTGTCTATTCCCGTGAAAAGCGGCTGGATCACTGGCGTGGCGCATCCTCAATCACCCTCAAAAGCCAGAACATCAAGGACATGGTGTCACTGGTACAAATATTACAAAAAACGCTGCTGATAAAATCGACCCGATACAATGTTTCGCCTGCACTGAAAGAAGAAATTGAGAGCGGCATGATCGAAGCCGCCCTGAAGAAATTCAATGCCAGAGCAGATCAGGTCAGCAAAGGCATGGGCTTCAAAAAATATCGCCTGGTCAACATCAACATCAATAATTCCGGCAGCACACCTCGCCCCATCTACGCGATGGCCAGAGCAGAGATGGCATCAGCTGATATCGCCCCGCCTTCATTTGAATCCGGGCTATCAACATTAAAAGTAACTGTTTCAGGAACCATAGAGATGGAAGTGGGTCCGTGATGACCCTGGAATAAGGGCTAAGGAGGAAAGGATTCTCATGATTGTCACAGGTTTTTCTTTCGTCTTTCGTCTTTCGTCTTTCGTCTTGAAACTTGAAACTTGAAACTAATCATTTATGAAATCATCAAAAACCAAATTTTTAATTCCTGTAATGCTACTACTTTCCTGCCCAGCCTTCGCCGGCCAGGCTGAAATCGTTGATGTAAAGGTAACAAACAGCCAGGGCAGTTATCGTTTCGATGTCACGCTGAGGCATGA
>JAYEGM010000235.1:0-7987 GCA_034659075.1 Pseudomonadota bacterium | reverse complement strand
TTCACCATTTATCGAACGATACAAATACGGGTAGGAAAACTCCGATTTTACTCCATCTTCATCAGGCCCGGATGATTCCAGTTGAAAGCGTTTTTGCCAGCTAAGCCCCTTGTCTGTTGATACGGCAAGAGCAAGCTGATTGCGATCATTTTTTAAATCGTTATAGACAATAACCAGAAGATCTTTATCGCCGGCTATCGATACCGCTGCATCTGGATTGGGTAATTCTGTGTAAACCGCCTCTGACCAGACTTTGCCACCCTGCGCCCCATACGACCTGACAATATTCCTGACTGTATTTGTATTTCGCATCATCGTAATCAGGAGGTCTTTACTCAGGGTAACTATTGATGGCTGGATGGTGTAGCGACCGTGAGTGATACGGACTTTATCCAGTACTACACCTTCTTGTGAGACACGTAATAATTCTGCAAATTTACCTGCCAGTTCGTGGTAGGCAGGCAAGCCTATTGAACCATCCTGATAGAAAAATGGACGGCCTTTTACTAAAGTGCTGAGGTTTAAAAATGGTGATGTGATGAGGCGTTTTGCCCTGCCCCATGTCTGACCGGCATCATGCGAAATAACCACATTAACAGCACTGGTTGACCACCCGCCGATTGATGTACTGACAAAAAACATCCACACTGTTTTTCGCCCATCGGAGAGCAATACCGGGTTGCCAAGTTTTTTGATATGGCGACCCGTGTCCTGTGCAAGTTTTGCACGACCTATCAGGACTTCGGGTGTACTCCATGCTGAATCTGTACCTTTTCTTGAAACGTAGATGGCAACATCTCCTGAACCTTCACGAGAGCCGCCATACCAGACTGCCAGTAATTCATTATTTGTTGCAGAAACAATTGCCGAAGCATGAACACTGGCGACGGTTCCTTGCTTAAAGATAAAGGATTTCGAGAACTCCGGTGCCTGAGCCCCATCTAAAGTGACTTGCTCTGTCATTAGCTGCCAGCTGTTTCGCCCCGGTAAAGATTGCCCTATCGAAACGATGGCAAGTGTCGCCACGACAAAGAAGAAAAGCAGCGACTTTAGCCTTGTTGGCATTGTCTGGCCGTAGATCTTACGAGTATGATTTCTGTCCCCAGGGAATCCAGGTCCCGTGTGAAGAAAGCACGCTTCCAGTCCTCTTTCGTTGCATCTTCATGGGCAATGCGTATCCATGACCCGCGTGATGACAGTACACGATAGCGGCCAAGTTCTGTCCAGCTGTGATCCAGTTTATTCAGCTGCGTCCTTGCTGTAATAAAGTGTTTGACCGGACTGAATATAAGAATTCCCTTACAACTATCACGCTGTGCTTCAGGTAATGACCAGAGGCGTGATGTATCCCGCATCCCTTTTCCCGATACGATCGGCAGCATGGCAGGTTGTGGGCCTGCAAACAGTACCACGTACTCTCCTTTCACTTTTTCCAGCAAACCATCCGGAATCCTGTTTATTCCCAGTGCTGGATAGATCATACTGATTACACCCAGCCAGTACAGTACAGACATAAATGCCATCTGCAGTAAATTCTCCGAACGCCACCAGCACAGGAAGAAAGCAAGCATCAACAGCAATGGCGCAATAATGACAGGCTGAAATCCGCGAAACCAGAGCAGGAAGAAAATCAATGTAGCACCAATTATTAAAGATAGTGCCGAACCTGATCTTAACCAGGCTCGGTAATCTGACAAGTTTTCTTTCTCAAAAACCAGCAGACTCACTAATAATGATAGCGGTATCATGCAACCGTAGAGGTAACGGCTGAAACTTTTAAAAAAGAAGAATGGCAATATGGACAACACCAACCAGAGAACGAGAAACTTTTTTGTATCAATCTTATCGCCGGGCCAGGCTTTCAAACTCGCAGCATGAGACTGCTTACGCCAGAGTATGGCAAACAAAACAGGTGACCATGGCAATGCCATAAGCAGTAAACTGAAAACAGGGCTGATAGAAAAATTAAATAACTCACGTTCAGCGACTTCTGATGCAAAGGTCTTCGACAGTAGCTCAGGAAACTCTACAGCAAGATAGGCAAACCAGGGGACGGCAACCAGGCAAAAAACCAGTACGCCCATCAGACCGCCTAACCATGATCGACGAATAAAGGAACTGGAACCGGATGTTGTTATCATCAGAGCAGCAAAGGCAGCAAAATAAAAGAAAAATGCTACCGGCCCTTTAACAAGGAAAGCCAGTCCAAGCATCGTGCCAGAAGCAATGATATCGGTCACCCGTCCATAGGCACGCCAGTAGACCAGAAAAAAAATGGCCAGCCCGGACAATGCAGCAACAGGAATATCCAGCATCAGACGCCGTCCATCAATCATGACGCCCAGACTGCCCAGAATAATGAGGCCTGAAAAAAGCATGGCCCGTCTATCTTTGAACAAAGACCATGCCAATAAGCCAGCGACAACAGAAAACAATGCCGCGAACAGCACCCCAATTATTCGTCCGGAAAAAAGAGAAACTCCCAGAGTTTCGTAGCTGATCTTGCCCAGCCAGTAAATTAGCGGGGGTTTTTTCAAGCGTGGCTCACCATCCAGCCAGGGTAACCAGCCATGGCCACCCTCAATCATATGCATCGGCGTACGCAGGCCAAGTAAATACTCATCCTTCCCGGTTATACCAGTAACTTCTGTGATCCCGGGTAACAAAACAGCAACAGCCAGCAGGAATAAGAACAGCGCCAGCAGAGACGGTCTGGGAAATGTCATACGAAAAATCTAAATAGCAAAAAGGCTGGCACAGCTACGCTGCTACTGAACAGACACACTAGTGGAGCAGTGAGTCGATCAACTGGTCTTCATAATCTGCACGGTTACTCATGGCTTCACCTAGCATAGCAAGGTCATTCTGCAGGTTCGTAAAATCGAGAAGATGGTCATGCTCATCATATTTGTCATTGAAGGCTACTGCGATATCAGTGGTATCTTCTATCGAAGCATAAACCCTTGCCGCAGTCTCAAGTACTTGTTTACGACGTTCGCCACCATTCATAAGGCGGTCATAGATAGCAAAATGCCCAGCCGCTATGTAGTCAATCATCTTCTGACAGAAGACCTTTATCTTCTGGTCTACCGGATCATTTGACTGATACGGATCAAGTCCTGCTACATGACAGAACAGTACAAGCATTTCCTGCCTTTCATCAAGCAGCTTATGTATCTGATCTCGGGTAAAACTTCGCTTTTCAGCCATTGCAGTCATTATTTTATATCCACAATACCTTTGGTTAATTCTGCCATATCTCTCCTGGCATTCTTATATATTGCTATCTTCGCACTATTCTCATTTGGCGTAAAATATAACTGTTAGCTCATTTCACAAACCATACGAGATTTGAGAGTCTTTATGGCTCTTCTTTATATCTATCCAGCACCTGGCTTCGTGCATTTTTACTGATGAACAGGGTATCGGCAAAACGCAGTTGTCCATTTATCGCCCGAAATAAATTATAAATATCAAAAAAAGTGTAATCATATTGATCCAGATACTTCCATAAATCCAGCAATAAGGGATTTTTTTCATAATGAGGAACAAACAGGGCTTCAGTATAAATCAAAGACAGCTGGCTTCTCTGCAATGTTTTTTCTGCTCCCCTTAAAGCCATCAACTCACCACCCTGTATATCAAATTTCAATATATCTATGTGGTCGATACCATTTTGTTGCAGTATTTCATCAATGGTCAGGACATCCACTTCCACTGTACAACGGGAATCGGCATTTTTACTGAAATACCTCCTTTCATCCTTTGTCCTCGGTAATAATGAACTGGTCGCATCATTATCATTGACGTAGAAAGTCTTTTTACCATTGGAATCCGATATAGCACATTCGTAAACGTGTATTGACGGATCTGATGAGAATCTTGAACGAAGAATTTTTGTGTTATCCGGAAAAGGCTCAAAGCAATATATGTTTGAATCAGGAAACAGTTCCCTGTAACGGGACACCGTCTCTCCTTTGTGGGCCCCCACATCAAATATCACTGGCTGTGAAATACCCATTCTATCGATAAACTCTTTTTGCGCATTGAAAGGTTCAGCCGGGAATGCTCCTGCTGCTAACCGGGTTTTTCGCAGTTCCAGACCGGCTTTCTCCAACAAAGCTTTAGTCAGTGATTTGATACGTGAATTCATTCTGGTTTACGAAAAAATTGGGGTATACGTGAGAAAACCTTTTTTACCATAAACAAAGGCGTCACCGACAGGCCATTCTTTTTACAGGCACGATATGCCTCATAATTCCCTTTAATTACATTGCTGATGCGATTATTGGTCACGCCTCCCATGCGCATCTTTACCATTACACCGGGCAGGTAGCGGGTTTTAATTTTGTGAACCACCATAAAACGCATAGTCAGATCAAAGTCTGACTGTATTTTTAGATCAAGATCAAACTTGCCATACCGGGAGTAACAATCTCTTTTTACAAAAAACGACGGATGCGCCGGCATCCAGCCCTTCTCAAACAGGCCTTCCTTATAAGGCTGTGACTCCCAGTAGCGAACCAGGCCATGCGGTTTATCCTTTGTCACAAACACAATATCGCCATAGACGGCATCAAGATGCTTATCATTACTAAAAGCACGGGCGACGCGACTTAATACTTCTTTATCTGCATACCAGTCATCAGAATTGAGCGTCCCTATAATATCGCCACTAGCAAGCTCTATCCCCTTATTCATGGCATCATAGATACCTTTATCCGGTTCTGATATCACAACAGCCAATTGTTTTCTATAGCTGTTGACCACATCCATAGTGCCATCCGTTGAGCCGCCATCTATTACTATATGCTCTATGTCTTTATAATCCTGATCAATAACAGATCGAATAGTATGTTTTATAGTATCAACAGCATTAAAGACAACGGTGATGACAGAAATTTTCATGATGACTGTGGACTAAGCAGCTAGTCTGCGAACATCCTTGCTCGCAACTATAATCCCATCCGGCTGATGCTGCGTGTTTTCTTCTTCATATTCAATAAAATAATCCTGATTCGTCAACATACTGATGCACTGCTGATGAATTGCCTTGCCATGTGTTCCAATAATAAAGGTCTTAACATCGCCTCTTTTCAGCACCCCCGCACCACCTGTCAATATATCTGTCTCCAGTCCCTGCACATCCATCGACACCACATCCACCGGCTGCCCCACATGCTTGACTAGTGTATCTAAAGTAACAGTATCCACTTCTGACTTCCTGCCCAGGCCTGCTGCATAGCGCTTTACACCCAGACTGCCCAGGCCTGCCTTCACAAGGTTTTTCATTTTCATGGAAATCTGGCGCAATTTGCCCAGCTGATCATTACTCACCAGCAGCTGACTCTCGTAGCCCTTTTCAAGGAAATCGACCCGTCCATCTGTTGCACCAACTGCTGTCGGGTGAATAACAAAATCTTGTTGAGACAGATTATTCAGTTTTATATTTTCAAGGAAATAATGTCGAAATGATTCAAGTGGTTCGACAGTGTGCACATTTAGCTGTGGGGAAAGCTTTTTCGCCAGGATTGCATAATAGCCAATTGCGGTGCCTATATTGATGAAACAGCCATCAGCAGGAACCGATGAGATAATCTTAATAAATAACTCCTCTTCATCAGCCTCATGCACATTTTTAATACGGTAACGCTGGCGCTGGGCTGGCATCAGGTGATCGTCATAGACACACACACTATTATCAAATTTATGTATCTTTCTTGTCATGGATATTTCTTGTTGTGTTTGAATACTAATTAATATCTGGCCAGTACTGTATATTTTTCATAAATACCCAGTGCCTCCTGATAAAGCTCACTTTTTTCCTGTAGTTCGACCCCATTCTTCAAGCTCTCTTTATCTCTATCAGGACGATAAAGGTGTGTTACCTTACCTTTATCCATATGCCTGTTGCGTCTATCGATTTCATCAAAAACAGCGGATCTTGCCTGCTCATCCCAATCTGGAAATAAATTAAACTCACTGGCGAATCGTTTATTCACCTGTTGTATGATTTCCCCAAAGCGTTCAATAACATCTTCGAAATTTGCCACGACAAACCCACCCCTTAAGCTATAAACATTAGTGTAAAACCTGATGTAATCCTCAAGGGCTTCATCTACCGGTATAAAATCATGTCTGACAACAAGGGAACGTACCGCCTCCAATGGATGACGAATCAACAGGATCACCGGTATTTTATATTTAACAGACCGGATTATCTGTGCCTGCACATGTAAATGGTGAGCAATTTCATCCCACTGCATCTGATTTACATGCTTAAAGGCATACACCGCATAGGTATTTGCCGAGCGCGGATACCCTTCTATGGTGACCCGGGTTTTGTGTGTCACCATCAGTTTTCTATTTATAGAGCTTAACTGGTAGAGAGCATAAAACATCCAGGGATATCTGGCAGTATACTGACGAACACGAAAGCGTCTATTCCTGAACCAGGTGACAATGTCGTTCATTCCAATAACCCACTATATTCTGTTAACGGGCCGGCCATTGTTTTATCAATTCCTGCCGTAAATCATGCAGGCCGGATAATCCTGCATAAATGCAAATACCCAGCTTGTAGCGGATGACCAGCAACATGATTATATTGACAAGTATCAGCCCGGATGACGATGCAATTGCCATACCCAGTCCTCCATACAGGCTGGTCAGCCATAGACCTGCCAACAGGGTCAATAAACCCGCTATAAGGTTGATTATCATCGCACTGCGCTGATTATCCGTCATATTTAATACAAATCCACCAGAACCTGCCCAGACATGAAATAACCAGCCAACTGCAAGCACCATCATGATGTTCCAGTTGCCGGCAAAATAATCACCAAACAGCAACCGCGGCAGCTGGTCACCAGGGATCAGCAGTGCCAGAAAAATAGCCGAAGAACACAGGGTCGTTAAACCTGCCGAGATACGCAGCATGTGTTCCATCTTCTTAATATCCTGCTTCGCATACAACTCAGATATTAAGGGTGGCAGCACACTATTAACAATGACCAAAGGGAAACTGACCAACAGTGCAAGCTTGGCAACAAGAGCAAAAGCAGCTACTTCTTCTGGCGGTCTTAAATACCCCAGTATCCATATTTCTGCATGGGTCAGCAATATTAATGCCATGCTCGATATCCAGAATGGCCAGGCCATTTTAAAAAGTCGCTTAATGGAACTATCAGTTGTTCCATCCCGGGCATTTAGCCGTTTAAGCAGTTTCAATGTAGCAAGAACTGCAAGAATAAAGCCTGCGCATATGAACAGGACAATCACTTGCCTGAGCGTCATTTCTGTGGAGGTAAACCATGCAATACCAAGGGCGGACGATACGATTAAAACATTACCCAGGCCCGTCAATGCACCACCATAAAATATGGCTGATGCGATGTGATGAAAACCGCGGCAGGTTTCAGCCAACAGACTAATCACCACTGTGACTATCAGCCACATGGCAACCAACGGCATCAGCTCTCCCAGCAACGGGCCATGCGACAACTTCGTGGCCATCCATACCCCAAAGGGGCTGACAAGCACCAGAGCGGTGGCAAGAATAGTCAGCGTACCCGCAAGAAAAACGTGCCGGATATGAGACAGGGCACGTACCCTGTCCCCGTTTGCCATGGCATCAGGAATGGTACGCAGCAATGTTTTTCCAAAACCAAAGTCTGCAATAACTGCAGCAACTGTAACCATGCTTAAGGCCAGCATGAATAGTCCCGTTTCCTCAGGGGACAGCAGGCGCGCTACAAGAGCGTTGACCAGCACGACTCCTATGGCAATAGCGCTCTTACCTATTACAGCAACAAGCCCACCTTGTAAAAGGCGTTGACTGACAGATTTCATATCGGTTTCTGGGTGGGCAATATATTTAACATAAAGGCAATCGAATAATTTCGGGTAGCCTGATAGAGCGTTAAATCATGTCATATCCAGGTCTGAATCGCACGTAATTGCCAGTTATTATGATATGAAACCCCTG
>JAYEGM010000234.1:0-1890 GCA_034659075.1 Pseudomonadota bacterium | reverse complement strand
GAATGAAAAAATTTCACCTATGGAGCGTGAAAAAAGACTGGTTGAGTGGAGTGAAGCCCCTTATGCAAGATACTGTCATCCTAGAGAGGAGCACTTACTGCCATTGCATGTCTGTTCTGGCATTTCCGGATCCACCGCTAAACTAGTGTTTGATGGGGAAGTGGTTGGAAAAAAGACCAGTGCTTTTCTTTGGTGAATTTTGAATTCTGATAATACACAAACATTAAAATTGACAGTCAGTCTCCCAAATTTCTGCCACACATCTTCCTGGATGGCAATACATATTGTGACAGCCCAGGTTGCTCTGTGACAAAACACAGGGGACTAAAAAATAATTTACCCAAAATCTATCGGGCAACTGACATGAATAAGTGGCTCGTTCTATTATGTTTTTTTCCCCTTACAGCCACAGGAGAGAACGGCACTGAGTGGGAGACATTCAACGTCACTGTTGAGAATGATTCGTTCGCACTGGGTAAAAGTGACAAATACTATTCAAGCAACATACGCTTACAGCTTGAATCAGTCGATTTTGATCAGTTCAACGATTCAAATACCCCTAAAATATTCCGTACCCTCTTTGGTAATACAAAAATATTTAAGGATACTGGCTCCAGTCGTTCGATTGCTTACCAAATTGGGCAGTCCATTTTCACGCCTGCTGATATCACCGTTGATGTACCGCAGCCGGATGACCTTCCTTATGCAGGTCTGTTGTATGGTTCAGTGGGATTTAAGGCAAGAAAGGAAACTTACGCGGATACCATAGCATTGCTTGCAGGGTTCGTCGGACCGGTTTCCCTGGCGGAACAGACTCAGGAATTAGTACATGGGATTACCGGGTCTGATGCACCGAAGGGGTGGAAATATCAGTTGCATAACGAACCCGTGCTCAATCTTTCGTATGAACGTAGATGGCAATTGAAAAGAGGTATATTAGGTGATTCCGTACATTATGAACTTGTCGGTATCGGTCAGGCAAAACTTGGAAATATGCTGACGGGTGCTGAATTAGGCGGTGCTGTCGTGATTTCAAAATATACCAGCGCTGTCTTTAGAGGAGCCTCCTCGATGGACCCGAAGTCAGGTTATCTTTTTCAGAACGATATCCAGAAAGGGCCTTATTGCTACTTTGGTGGAACAGGTGAATTAACACTTCGTAACATCTTCCTGGATGGCAATACATTTCGTGACAGCCCAAGTGTTGATAAAAACTATACTCATTTCTCTATGTTCTGGGGTGTTGGTTATGCCATCAGTAAATGGAACGTATCCATGTCCTGGACAAAAGAGACTGAACGCTTCAAAACTCAGAATGGTGGATTTTATTATGGTTCTATCAGTGTTTCCTATCGATTTTGAACTTGTGACTGGTTAATAAATGCTTCGTCTTTTACCACGTACTGTTATCGTCCTGGGTTTTGTCTCGTTACTGAATGACACGGCAAGCGAGATGATTACGCCGTTACTGCCTCTTTTTTTAACCGCTACCCTGGGAGCCGGTCCGGCGGTGGTCGGACTAGTAGAAGGTGTGGCTGAAGCGGCGGCCAGCATTCTCAAACTCGTTTCCGGCTGGCTTGCTGACCGTGGCTGGAGCCGCAAGAAATTAGTGATTGGTGGGTATGTGGTTTCCAACGTCGCTCGCCCTTTTATTGGTCTGGCCCTGAGCTGGACCTGGGTACTCGTATTACGCTTCCTTGACCGTGTAGGGAAGGGATTGCGTACAGCACCACGTGATGCCGTGATCGCTGCCAGTGTCGATACCTCAGTGCGTGGCCGGGCCTTCGGGTTCCACCGGGCGATGGATCATACCGGCGCTATGCTGGGCCCTTTAATTGCCTTCATGCTGCTCTATTGGGGAACGGCGATCAGGGATGTTTTTCTTCTTTC
>JAYEGM010000233.1:0-8060 GCA_034659075.1 Pseudomonadota bacterium | reverse complement strand
CCCGTTTTTTCCATTAAGGTACGCATCTGGTCATGACTGAGAAAGGTTGGTGTGCCGCCGCCCCAGTGTAATTGGTCGACTGGGCGGGAATTATCATACAGTGCACCCTGCATTTCGATTTCACGGTAAAGATGGTCCAGATAGGGTGTTGCCCGGTCGCGTCGCTTGGTCACAATCTTGTTGCAGGCACAGTAAAAACAGACGGTATCGCAAAATGGGATATGGAAATAGAGAGAGAGCGGTTTGGGGCTTGCCTCTTTGTTGCTGCGAGCCGCCGCAGCACGGTAATCTTCGGATGAGAAATGCTGATGAAAAAGATTGGCCGTGGGGTATGAAGTATAACGAGGTCCAGCCTTATCATAGCGCTTTATCAAGTCTGGATTGAATTCGATCTTCTGTTCCATAATCACTACCCGGATGTTGTCTAGCAAAAATTCAGGGATGCTACTCCCTGTCAGGATTCTGTCCCAGATTATCATTTTCTGGTTGATGAAATGCCATATAAGATGGATTATATCATTAGAGGATCCCTGAGAAATATCCGTGCAGAGCAGATAAACTTGCCAGTACGGCAACACTAGAGGAATTAAAAATGCGGTTCACGTTTGTAAAGGGAGTTTTATTGACCATTTTAGCCCTGTCGTTGACTAAGGCCTATGCTGTTGAGACTGAAGTGACTGTCCTGATATTTAACAACCAGGATTTTCAAAATGAGCCTGGCTACATATCGCGCATATTGCTTACAAAAGACTTCCTGCGTATGGACGACGGTGAGGACCATGGGGATTTTGCATTGCTTGACAGAAAAACCGGGTCTATATACAGCGTCAGCCATGAGGACCAGCGTACACTGATAATTCCGCTGCAACCCGTATTAGTCGCCTCGCCAAAGCCCTTGAGACATGATATCGAAGAACTTGATGCGGGGGGGGCACCTGATGTAGATGGCAAGAAGGTATCGAGATTCTATATGTTTACAAACGGCACCCGCTGTATGGAAGTTTATTCTGTGCCGGGCTTTTATGATGATGCGACCCATGCGCTAGCTGCCTTTGCCAGAACGCTGGCTGGACAGCATGCAAAAACGATAGCAGCCATTCCGGACCAGGTAATCTCTGATTGTGACCTGGCGAATAATATTTTCGAACCGGACCGTTACCTGAGTAAAGGCTTTCCCGTCAGGCAGAAGGACTATGCAGGGCGAACCCGATCACTGGTCAATGTCAAAGAAAAAGTCATGATAGATTCAAGCATGTTCGACCTGCCGGAAGGTTACGAAAGATTCATGCCTGGTGCTTTCTCAAAGCAGTAGTTTTTTCTTCGCTGCAGTTAGCGATATTGACGGTAGCGAGCACTGTGTCATCAGGGTAGCTCAACAAACTGAATTTAGTTTCATCATGAAGCAGGTAGTTGCCTTTTTGATACCAGTCACCCAGAACAATTCGATGCGCCATTTCACCCGCCAGTTGGAATTCGTGTATAGCTGTACGATGAGTGTGGCCATGGATCAATAGTTTTACATTATGCTCAAGCATGAAACTTTCTACAGCAGACTGGTTTACGTCCATTATTGACTCGATCTTTTCCGCATTGCCCTGTTGGCTATTTGCTCGTAGTTGGCGGGCAATCTCCTCTCGCTCATCAATGCTTTTGGAGAGTATGTCCTGCTGCCAGGCTTTGCTGCGGGTGGCTGCGCGGAACTGTTGATGCGCCACATCATCCGTACACAGGCTGTCACCGTGCATTAAAAGAGCATCCAGATTATTTAGTTTGAATACTGATGGGTCGGGCAGCAGACAGCCGCTGATAGACGAGGCAAAGTCCTTGCTAACCAGAAAGTCACGGTTGCCGTGCATGAAATAAACCTTTGTATTATGGCAGGCAAGTACTGCCAGGCTTTCAGCAATGGCCTGATAACCGGAGTGCTCGCAGGCGTCATCCCCCAGCCAGTACTCAAACAGGTCGCCGAGGATAAAAAGCTGATCTGCATCAACCGCCCTGTGGCGGATAAAATCTTCAAATAGCTCTATACCCTCGGGGCGTCCCGGATCAAGATGAAGGTCTGATATAAATAGACTGGTCGTCATAAATCAATCAGAGCTTCCCTGGGCATCCGTTTCTTCAACTTTGATAATGACCACATCCTCTACAGGCACATCGCCATGACCGCCGGAATTGCCGGTAGCGACAGCGGCAATTTTGTCAACCACATCCATTCCCTCTGTGACCTTGCCGAAGACGCAATAGCCCCAGCCCTGAGGGTTTTTCCCGCTGTGGTTAAGAAAATCATTGTCTTTCAGGTTGATGAAGAACTGTGCAGTAGCTGAATGGGGGTCGTTGGTGCGTGCCATGGCGAGTGTGCCACGGTCGTTCCCGAGGTCATTATCCGCTTCATTCTCAATAGTATTGAGGGTCTGCTTTTGAATCATGCCGGGGTTAAAGCCGCCACCCTGAATCATGAAATTCGGAATAACACGATGAAAGATGGTGTTATCAAAAAAACTGTCAGCTACATATTTTTTGAAATTCTCAACTGTTACGGGGGCTTTTTCGGCGTCCAGCTCAATGGTGATGGTGCCGTGATTGGTTTCCATTTTGATCATTTGATCTTCATCCTGTAAAAAAATGAAAAATTATAGCATGGGTTGGATTTCTATTAAGTGATGAATTTTTTACCTCAGAGGGTTTTGACGTCTGCTGTGTCTATGGCTTTTCTTTTCCGGTAAAATCTCTGTTTTTATCGACTTAATTAAAGTACTGCAACCTCCATCATGCTTAAAATCTATAATAGTCTTACCCGCCAAAAAGAAGAACTCACCCCGATAGTCCCCGGTAAAGTGGGTATCTATGTCTGTGGCATGACGGTATATGATCTGTGCCACATTGGACACGCCAGGGTGATGGTTGTGTTTGATCTGGTGACCCGCTATTTGCGTGACCGGGGTTATGATGTGAATTATGTACGAAATATCACAGATATAGATGACAAGATTATCGCCAGGGCAATTGAAAATGGTGAAAGCATTGAAGAATTAACCGGGCGGTTTATTACAGCCATGCATGAAGACACAGACCGGTTAGGTGTGTTGCGCCCGGACCATGAGCCTCGTGCCACACATCACATGGATGGCATTATCTCCCTGATTAGCAAGCTAATGGAAAATGGTTTTGCGTATCAAACGAAATCAGGTGATATCTGTTTTCGCGTACGGAAATTTAAGCAATATGGGCGCTTATCCGGCGAATCGCTGGATGATTTACAGGCCGGTGCCCGTGTCGATGCAGAAACGACTAAGGACGACCCGCTGGATTTTGTCCTGTGGAAGCAGGCCAAGCCCGGTGAGCCAAGCTGGCAATCAGTGTGGGGCGATGGCCGTCCTGGCTGGCATATAGAATGTTCGGCTATGTCGATGGAAACCTTAGGCGAACATTTCGACATTCACGGCGGCGGTCAGGATCTCCGCTTTCCGCATCATGAAAATGAGATTGCCCAGTCAGAGTGTGCCACGGGCCACCATTTTGTCAATCTCTGGATGCACAATGGCTTTGTACGCATAGACGATGAGAAAATGTCAAAGTCACTGGATAATTTTTTTACTATCCGTGATGTCCTCGATAGCTACCATCCCGAAATTCTTCGCTATTTTATCATCAATAGCCATTATCGCAGTCCTTTGAATTACAGCGACGAGACGCTGGATCAGTCAAAGGCTGCACTGGAGGGGTATTATCTTGCTCTTGACGGCCTGGATGTAGGAGATGATGCCGTACTTGATGCTGAGATTTCAGCCCCGTTCATTGCTGCGATGGATGATGACTTTAATACGCCAGGGGCCCTGTCAGTGCTGTCGGCATTAAGGCGGGACATCAATACAGCGCGGCAATCAGGCGACCAGGCAAAAGCTCTTTTCCTGGCAGAACAGCTCAGGGCACTGGGGGCAATTCTTGGGCTATTTCAGCTTCAACCTATCGTGTTCCTGCGCGGCATCTCAGGGGACAGCCAGTCTGGGGGGCTATCTAATGAGGAGGTCGACGCACTGGTTGAAGAGAGAACACTGGCTCGCTCTGAGAAAAACTGGGCGCGGGGTGATGAGATCAGGGATATTCTCAATACTGAAGGCATTGTGCTTGATGACAGTGCGGGCGGCACAAGGTGGCGCAGAGAATAGCAAGCATGGTTTGATGGTAAATTCATGTATAATGCAGCACAAACATTATGACCCGCTTTGCTCTGTCTGGAGTACGAGCCCACAATTCTTGCGATTACCGGTATTAAAAATGAAAAAAAATATTCTAATTTCAGGTTCATCAAAAAAGCTTCTTCTGTCAGTATTGTTGCTTTTCACCATAGCATTACCTGTCCAGGTCTCCGCTCAGGTGGTTGCACTGGATAGAGGGAAGAAGATTGATGAAAAACGGACCGGCTGGTTGCCGTATATCTTTGCCACTGAATCTCTGGGGTGGGCTATCGGCGCCGGTGCCTTTTCAGCCAGTGGAAAAAAACAGCCACAGTCCAGCCTGTTTGGTACGGGTTTTGTTACATCGAATGGATCAGCCTTAGTTTCAGGGGCATGGAACAACCACAGACTGGGGAAATCTCGTTTTTTCTTTGATGGATTCGTATTGGCCGACCACTTTACCGATCAGCGTTTCTATGCCGGCCCTGACATCGACCCGAATAAGCCAAGAGCAGGAACAAATGATTCTGACCCTGAAGCTTATGTAACGGGTGTCAGTAATGAGGTGACATTTACGGCATCCCTGAAGTACCGTTTACCGATAGGCAACTTAAAAGACGATCCGGTGGCGGTTTATCATCTGTATCAGGGTCTGCTGGAGTCCGGCCCGCAGGGCGGTGAAACCTGGAACCCGCTGACCAATGGCCAAACGACAGTGGCAGGCAAATTCTTTTATACCTACCGCGATCTCAATGACTTTGTATTTAATGAGTTTCAAACAGACCCAATCGATGAGCATCTGTCTGCAAAATCCAATGGCCTCGAATTCTGGCTTGAATATGACAACACAGATTTCCCACGCAATCCAACACGAGGCAGCCGCCAGCTGCTAAAAGCAACCAGTGATTTTGGCTGGGCGGGAAGTGATGAAAGCTGGACCAACCTGGAAGCCGATTTTTCCAAGTATTTCAATCTGGGCGATTCTGACTGGTTCCGCCAGAAGGCCGTGGCACTGAATTTCTGGACATCCAATTCGCCCAGCTGGGAAGAATCAGCTAATGGCGACTTAACTCACACGCCTCCGCCAATGTATGGTTCCAGCCTGGGTGGCTATGACCGCATGCGTGGCTATCCGTCAAGACGCTTTCATGACAAGTCTGCCGTTTATTACTCAGCCGAGCTACGCCTGATCCCACAGACGCAGCCTTTACGGGATTTACCCCTGCTGAATTATTTTGAAATTGACTGGTGGCAGGTTGTACCATTTGTCGAGGCGGGCAGGGTCAGCGACAAATACGATACAGATCTTTTCATCAAGGACCTCAAGGTTGATGCCGGTATCGGATTACGCTTCATGGCCTTCCGTGCTGTGGTCAGACTTGACTGGGCGGTGTCTGATGAAGGCAGTTCAGTATGGGCCATGATTTCGCAGCCATTCTCACGCCAGGGCAACTGATTCTTGTTAGCAAAAGTCTTTCCTGCAGTAGTCAAAGGGTCTTTTTTGTATGATTCTGTCGTTGTAGCAGAAAATAGTACAAAAAAGCCCGGTTTATCTATTGACCGCGCACAGTCTTATTAGTAAGTTCTAATATTTCGTTTAGTTAAGCAGAGTCGGCTATTCGCCCTTATTGCAAGGATGATGCGGAAGCGGATTGCTTAACAGCGGGATATTTATTTTTTGAGGGGAAACAAGTGGAATTAACCGGTGCAGATATCCTGGTAAAGGCGCTGGCAGACGAGGGTGTAGAATTTCTTTTCGGCTATCCGGGCGGTGCAGCCCTGCATATCTATGATGCGCTCTACCGACAGGATAAGGTAAAGCACATACTTGCGCGTCATGAGCAGGGTGCAGGCCATGCCGCAGATGGTTATGCCCGTTCCAGCGGCAAGCCGGGAGTTGTTCTGGTGACCTCTGGTCCCGGTGCAACAAACGTCGTTACTCCTGTGGCGACTGCACATATGGATTCAATCCCAATGGTTGTGATTACGGCCCAGGTTCCTTCCCACCTGATTGGTGATGATGCCTTTCAGGAGGTTGATTCTGTCGGCATCACACGTCCCTGTGTAAAGCATAATTTCCTCGTCAAGGATGTCCGTGATCTTGCCGCGACAATCAAAAAAGCCTTCTATGTAGCCACATCTGGAAGACCCGGTCCCGTTGTTGTTGATATACCGAAGGACATCACTGCCGACAAGACAGAATATATATATCCTAAAAGTATTAGCATGCGTTCTTATCAGCCTGTTACAGAAGGACATACCGGGCAGATACGCAAGGCGGTCCAGGTATTACTTGCAGCCAGGCGACCCATTATCTATTCAGGTGGTGGGATTGTTTTATCTAACTGCAGCGACAAGCTTACTGAGTTGGTACGCTTACTCGGTTATCCGTGTACCAATACCTTGATGGGTCTGGGTGCTTATCCGTCAGACGACCCATTGTTTGTCGGTATGCTGGGCATGCATGGCACCTATGAAGCCAACCTGGCCATGCATGAGTGTGATGTCATGCTCTGCCTGGGCGCACGCTTTGATGATCGGGTAACCGGTGATACGAGTAAGTTCAGCCCCTATGCAAAGATCATCCATGTAGATATAGACCCTTCGTCTATCAGTAAAACAATTCAGGCGGATATTCCTGTTGTCGGCTCAGTTGATGTCATCCTCGATGAGATGATTAAACAGATCAAGAAATCAGAGCGTAAGCCAGATGCCGAGGTGCTGCAGAAGTGGTGGGCGCAGATTGATGGCTGGCGCAAAATTGATTGTCTGGCGTATGACCGTGACAGCGACATTATCAAGCCGCAATTTGTTGTCGAAAAATTATATGAAGTCACCCAGGGCGAGGCCTTTGTCACTTCCGACGTCGGCCAGCACCAGATGTTTGCCGCGCAGTACTACAAATTCAATAAACCGCGACGCTGGATAAATTCCGGTGGCCTGGGAACGATGGGTTTCGGCCTGCCTGCAGCGATGGGTGTGCAGTTTGCGCATCCAGATGCGACGGTGGCCTGTGTGACCGGCGAAGGCAGTATTCAGATGTGTCTGCAGGAGCTCTCAACCTGCAAGCAGTATGATTTGCCGCTGAATATTATCTGTTTGAATAACAGGTACCTTGGAATGGTTCGCCAGTGGCAGGAGTTTTTCTATGACCGCCGCTACTCCAATTCCTACATGGATGCCTTGCCTGACCTGGTTAAACTGACTGAGGGTTATGGTCATGTCGGGATAAAAATTGAGAAGCCTGCTGATGTGGAAGGTGCTCTAAAAGAGGCGCTGTCTGACAAATCAAGATTATACTTCCTCGATTTTATTACTGATCAAACCGAGAACGTTTATCCAATGATTGCGGCTGGAAAGGGGCATCATGAAATGCACCTTTCACCCCGAAGTGCCGGTGAAGATGAAGAAAGGGAGCTGGCCTGATATGCGTCACATTATATCCATTTTGATGGAAAACGAATCAGGAGCTCTGTCCCGGGTTGCCGGCCTGTTTTCAGCTCGCGGCTACAACATCGAGTCATTGACTGTTGCACCGACAGAAGATGCAAGTTTATCGCGCCTTACTCTGGTGACCAGTGGCTCCGACAGGGTGGTTGAGCAAATCACCAAACAGCTGAATAAGCTGATTGATGTGGTGAAGTTGATTGACCTGGTTGAAAATGAGCATATCGAACGTGAGATCAGCTTGATAAAAGTTCGTGCGACGGGTGCTGGCCGGGATGAAATCTCCCGTCTGGTAGAGATTTTTCGTGGCCGAATCGTGGATGTTACTGATACCAGTTTTACCATCGAAATGACAGGCAGCTGTGGTAAAATCGACGCCTTTTTAAAGGCTGTGCCAAATGACAGCATAATTGAAGTTGTTAGATCCGGTGTACT
>JAYEGM010000232.1:0-1899 GCA_034659075.1 Pseudomonadota bacterium | reverse complement strand
AAATAGAGAGCCATATCCAGGAAATGGTGAAAACGCCGGTAGAGGACCATAAATTTTCCGATCACGTACACCTGCCAGATCTTGGCGAAGAGCCTGACGACCAGGCCATATTGCAATATGCATTAAGCCGTGAAGATGCTGCCATGAAACAGTATCGTGACCTGGCTGAAAATACCCAGCCCGGTCCGATTCACGATCTTTTTGAATACCTTGCCAACGAAGAGACACAGCACAAACGCGAACTGGAAAAGCTCTACTACGAAGTGGTTTACAGTGGTGGGCCGGGGAACGGTTAAACCTCAAGGGTCCAGATCCCCTCGGTTTGCCGCAGGTAGATTTACCAGCCAGGACAATGGGAAATATTCACCAGTGCCCGCTTTGCCTGTCGGAAGATACCGAGATCTATTACACGGAGCCTGTCCGGGATTACTATCAGTGCCACAGCTGCCATCTCGTGTTCGTGCCTTACAGTTTTTTGCTGTCGGCTGAGCAGGAAAAAGCGATTTATGATTGTCACCAAAATTCACCGGATGATGAAGCTTATCGGGACTTTTTAAGGCGCCTGTTTGAACCAATGCGAGTAGAATTAGAAGCCGGTAGTCACGGGCTGGATTTTGGTGCAGGACCCGGTCCGACGCTGTCTGTGATGTTTGATGAAGCCGGTTTCAATATGGTCATCTACGATCACTTTTATGCCAACCAGCCTGGTGTGTTTGATACTGTTTACGATTTCATTACAGCGACGGAAGTGATGGAGCACTTACATGCGCCCGGGCGGGAGTTTGAGCGACTGTGGAGACATCTGAAGCCCGGCGGACTGCTCGGCATCATGACAAGGTGTTTACCGGACCGCGATGATTTTGCTGGCTGGCACTATAAGAATGATCCTACCCATGTCTGTTTCTATAGCCCGGGCACATTCAACTGGCTTGCTGGTAAGTGGGGAGCTGAGGTCAGTTATCCTGCTGATGATGTGGTGTTATTCAGGAAGGCTAACGGCAGCACGAGGTAAAATATTGTTTTAAAACACCAATATTTATGAGAATTTTATAAAACGTATTTTCCGTAGGTTGGTGCTGAGGAACGAAGCCCAACAACAATGCCTGAAAAAAACATGTTGGGCTTCATGTTTCAGCCCAACCTACAAAAGATAGTCGAAGCATCTTCTATCTAGTATTTCCAGCTAACATGAGACTTTGGTTTTATCTCAACTCTGAGCCACATCGTCAGCAGGACAGTTCTCATTGACCTCAAGCATCCTGCGAACGACAGCCATTCGTGTCACCACACCGAGATATTCCTCTTCATCAGCCACGAACAAATAGCTGCAATTGTTCTTTTCCATAATAGCCACCGCCCTGAGTATTGTTGAATCCGGTTTGATCGAATAGAATTTTGGAATTACATACGGATCTACCACCTGACACAATACTTCCCTGGCCTTGGCTTCGGCATCCTCGATACAGGTCAGCTTGTCGCTGAGCACATAGGCAAGTTCAACCATGTACTCGGGAAGACATGAGCGCTTCAGCGTATCTCTGATACTGATCCGGCCATCAAGTTCACCGCTACTGCCGCGATACGGAATCGCAGGCACATGGGCGCGAACGCATTCCTTGAAGACATCTTTCACCAGCATCCCTTCTGTGGCGACAGTAGTGGGTATAATAATATTTTTCAGCTTCATATCGGCTGCCTTGTATATCGTTTTATCATTTCAGGAAATGGCTTGCAGTTCATCATTAACCTCCCTACAGGTAGCGCAAATAGACATAGACTGAAGCAATGGCTACGGTCACCAGCATCAATGGGAAGGCCACCAGCATGAAGTGCAGAAAATTGATTCTGTGTCCCGCTCTTTCCGCAAAACCGGCGACAATCAAATTGGCACTGGCCCCA
>JAYEGM010000231.1:0-1903 GCA_034659075.1 Pseudomonadota bacterium | reverse complement strand
TAAGGCAACACTGGATACTGATCGCATGTCTGTACCGGTGGCCATTATCGATATTGGAGGACGGACGACGGATTACGTGGTGGTCAAGGACCAGGGGATTATTCATGGTTCATCCGGATCCTTGCAATGCGGCATGCTGGATGTCAAACAGAAAGTTGCCGATGGCATACAGGAACGCTTTGATCTGGAAAGCATAAGCGAACAACGAGTCGCTCATGCCCTTGAAACAAACAATGTGCGGTTGCATGGCAAGGACTATGACCTTGGTCGTCTGGTTGAATATGCAAAAAGAGAAGTGGTCGAGCGTATTCTGGCAGAAACCCGCAGACAGCTTGGGATGGGCATCGAACTGGATCAAATTCTATTCGTCGGTGGCGGCACTGTGGCCCTGGTTGAACACATCTCCGACTGGTTCCCTCACCAGGTGATTGCTGAGCATCCTGCCTTTTCCAATGCTCGCGGCATGCTCAAGTACCTGAGATATGTCTGCGAAGGATCAGTTGCCGCTTAATGCAACACAATGATTATTTTCAGAACAGTTTTATACGTGGTCACTGCGGTTACAGTGGCAAAACAGGCACCTTCGGATCGTGTAACAGGTGCACAGCGGCGTTATCAATGTTTATCACAATGATACTCCGTCGATCCATCTTTCAAGGAATGGGAAATATTTTCCCTTCCACTCACCCTGCCGGGCAAGTCATCCCGTTGGGGACGCGCTTGCTCCGGCTTATACAAATGTTATGGAGTAAGTGCTATGTCAAATAACGAAGTGTCAAAATATTTCGATCTTCACACCAGCGGTATCGGTTATATCAGCCGTATCCGTGAGGTTGCACCCAAAGAAGGGTCTCCTTTCTTGAGTGTCACCATTGCTGCACTTCGGGGCAGTGTTGAAAACGTTCAGTACACGCATTTTGAATGTCATGTGTCGGGTAAACAGGCACAAATCATTGTCCGTGAACTGAAGACAGCCGTTGAAGGCAATTTAAAGGTACTCATTGGCTTCACATTGAGTGATCTGTACGGAGAATCGTTCAAATTTAAGAATGGTGAAAAAGCTGGCGAAACCGGTATTAGTCTCAAGTCACGGCTTTTACGCGTGTCATGGGTCAAGGTTGATGGTCAGCCCTATCCAATCGATCAGGATCATGCGGCATAAGTACAAACCGGCCGGGTAAGAAATTACCCGGTTTAATTCACCCACGGGGGATCATTCCCCTGGGGCTGGTCTTCCTTTTATCTATGGAGATCAGTCATGAAAAATACACAGGACCGGTTTGAAGGTCTGAAACTGTCGGAGCTAAACGATGAAGAGAAGCATTCAGTCATGACGCTGGCAATGAAGTCCCTGGCAATCAAGCATCGCGCCGGGAGTGCATTGTGCAGTCCTGACCAGACGCGAAATTATCTGCGTCTTCGAATGGCAGATTATCGCCATGAGGTGTTCGGTTGTTTGCTACTCGACAACCGACATCGGGTCATTGCTTTGCACGAGATGTTCCATGGCACGATCGATGGCGCATCAGTGTATCCACGTGTTGTGGTGCAACATGCGATGGAGGCAAATGCAGCCGCTATGGTCTTGTTCCACAACCATCCATCGGGGGTTGCAGAACCCAGTATGGCGGATGAAGCGCTTACAAAACGGCTCAAAGAAGCACTCGCACTGGTTGATGTACGTGTGCTTGATCACTTTGTGATCTCAGCCGGTGAAAGCGTGTCTTTTTCTGAACGTGGATTGCTCTGACGTTTATTATTTTTTCACAAAACCCTGCCGGGAAAGCATTTCTTTCCCGACAGGGAAGGAGTTGTGACCTGGTGTTTAACCAATAACGGAGAATTACTATGTCTAACTCTTTAAATACCCGATCTGCTGATTCATTTTTTGGTGATGTGGTCT
>JAYEGM010000230.1:0-8073 GCA_034659075.1 Pseudomonadota bacterium | reverse complement strand
CAGAGATTTTTGTCTTAATAAACATAGACGCTCAACTCCTTGTTGAGTACCCAGCATACCACAACCGGGAAAATCAGGGTGAACTACAGAACTCCCGGGGAAAGGTTAAAGGTTAAAGGTTAAAGGAAGTTCAAAATCGGAAACTCCCTTTCCCGTTTCCCCTTTCCCCTTTCCCCTTTCCCCTTTCCCCTTTCCCCTGAGATCGACTTATCCTATAGAATGGGCTCTCACTATTCCCATCACCGTCGAGCTGCCCGAGTCCTCATGACGACTGACCAGATACAACTGTTTGGATTGCTGTTTTTTGTCTTTGTGTTCCTTATCTGGGGACGCTGGCGTTACGACCTGGTGGCGTTTGTGGCGCTGATTGCGGCCTTGTTGATGGGCCTGGTGCCCAAAGAAGAGGCCTTTTCCGGCTTTGGCCACCCTGCCACTATTATAATCGCACTGGTGCTTATTATCAGCAAAGGTCTGTCGAACTCCGGCGCCATTGAACTGATTGCCAAACAGGTCAGCCGATATGCGAACTCGCTGCGAACACATATCGCCGCAATGGCGGGTATTGCAGCAGCCCTGTCGGCGGTAATGAACAATGTTGCGGCGCTGGCGATGTTGATGCCGGTCGACATCCAGGCGGCGATCAAGGCCAAACGCAGTCCATCGCTGACACTGATGCCTTTATCTTTTGCATCGATACTCGGCGGTATGATCACTCTCATAGGCACACCACCGAACATCATCATTGCCGAGTTTCGACAGAGTTCGCAGGGTGAGAGTTTCAGTATGTTCGACTTCGCGCCGGTTGGGCTGGCTGTCGCCGTGGTCGGTGTGTTGTTTGTGACGCTGGTGGGCTGGCGACTGCTGCCGAAAGACCGCGTCAGTCACAATTCTGCACAGGAACTGCTTGATGTCAGCGGCTACATCGCAGAGCTGCATGTACCTGAAGGTTCGCCGGCCATCGGCCAGCAGGTACGGGGGCTTGATGATGTTGCTGATGAAAATGATGTTGCCATCATCGGCCTGGTACGGCGCGGCAAACGCCAGCCGGGTCAGGCAAGGCTGGTAGAAATCCGCAAAGGCGATATCCTGGTAGTCGATGCGGCGCCGGAAAAGATGGACAAGTTCGTCGGTGCACTTAAACTGGATTATTCAAGCAAGGGCAAGGACAGCAGTCCGCTGAGCAGCGAAGACATGTCACTGTGGGAAGTAGTGGTACCGGATGGTGCAAGAATAGAAGGACGCACGGCACAATCTCTGCAGCTGCAGTACCGGCATGGCGTGACGCTGCTGGGCGTATCACGCCAGGGCAAGCAGTTTCGTGAGCGTGTGCGTCATCTTGAAATCAGGGAAGGAGATGTACTGTTGTTATACGGTGCCAGCGACATGCTGGCGGAGATCAGCTACTGGCTGGGCACCCTGCCGCTGGCGGGCCGCAACACAGACCTGATTAAACGTCACAAGGCGTGGCTGGCGGTAGGCCTGTTTGCCGGGGCGATTGCTACGGCCAGTTTTGGCCTGCTATACCTGCCGATTGCACTGGCGGCGGTAGTTGCCAGCTACGTCATGTTCAATATCGTTCCGGCACGACATGTTTATGATTCCATCGAGTGGCCAGTCATCGTGCTGCTGGGTTCGATGATTCCGATAGGCGGTGCGCTGGAGTCCACTGGAGGCACCGCGCTGATCGCCGGCACGATTACCACGTTGTCGGAAGGCTACTCACCGGTAGTGGTGCTGACGCTGCTGATGGTCATCACAATGACTCTTTCTGATGTCATGAACAACACCGCAACAGCCGTTATCACCGCACCCATCGCTGTCGACATTGCCAACCGGCTCGGCGTTAATGCCGACCCATTTTTGATGACTGTCGCGGTGGCCGCCTCCTGCGCCTTCCTGACACCGATCGGACACAAGAACAATACACTAATCATGGGCCCGGGCGGCTATCGCTTTGGCGACTACTGGCGCATGGGGCTGCCGCTGGAGATATTGGTCATCGTCGTTTCGATACCGATGATTTTGTGGGTCTGGCCGCTTTAGCATCAGGGGGAAGTTGAAAAAGGAAAGGTATTACGTTTTAGGTATCAGGTCATTACTGTCCCATAAAAATAATTACAATATCTGTTTTCTGCTTTGTAGTATTCGAAACAGATCAAAATTGATTACATTAGACATGAAAATAGATTTTGCTGTAGGTTGGTGCTGAGGCACGAAGCCCAACAGCATGGTTTCAGCAGATACCCTTGTTGGGCTTCATTCTTCAGCCCAACCTACAATTGCATTCAAGCAAAGCCATGACTAAACAGAAGTATATAGGACAGCAATGGTATCAGGTGTTAAGAACTAAAGACTAATCTTGAATTCAATCCATCCACTGCACTAGTGATTTGAATTCAAGTGCTGTAATGTTATTAATTCTGGAGAACACCCTTATTTGCTTATGATATCTTCTGCCAGCTTCTCGAAATCCTATACTCGCCTGATCATTCTGGCCTGGGTCGTGCCCGCACTGTTTGGACTGAGTTTTATCGGATACATCCAGATACTGACAGTTGATGAACTGATTGGCATCATGATAACGCCAACAGAGCCCGCGTTTATTGTTTTATGGCTGATCTTTGCTTACTGGTATTTTAGACGCTACATCCGCCCCGTTACTGATTACCTTGATCAGCCAGACGAAACAAATGGCAAGGCTGCACTGGAATGCATGCGTAATTATCCATTGCATTTCTGGTCTATATTTCTTTTCTACCTGATTACTGCGCCCGCTTCCGTTATCTTAAGTGCAGAATATTTTACCGGCTTCGTTGCACAGCCGGTTGACTGGTTTCGTATTCACTTCGTTGCTCTTATCGTTTCTATCATAGTTGGCCTGCCAATCTTTTTCAGGATGCTGGACCTGTTTGGCGAGGTTGTCAGTAATCTGGATTTTTCCCGTCCACATATTACGATCAAGACCAAGGTTTTTTTGATCGGTGCCCTGGTACCGCTGCTGATCGATACTATGATCGTTCAGTACTACTGGTCCCGCACAGGATTTTTTACCTTCGAAACATTTTTTATCTGGCTTATGCTGGAAGTGCTGGCAATAGCGGGCAGTCTTATTTTTGTTCACAGCTTCAGCCAGTCGCTATCGCCACTTGAAGACCTGGTGGGACAAACGCCCGATTTTGGTCGGCTTCATAGCACCGACCTTGTGCCGCGCTCCACTGATGAAATTGGTGTATTGACAGGAAACTTTCGTAAAGCACTGGATGAGTTGCATGAATACAGGGAACACCTGGAAGAACTCGTCGGTGAAAGAACCGGGGAGCTGCAACGACTTAACAGGGAACTGGAAGCGTTCAGCTATTCCGTGTCACATGATTTACGTACGCCATTGAGAGCAATAGACGGTTTTAGCCAGGCCCTTATGGAAGATTATGCAGAAAGACTGGATGAAACAGGCATGGATTATCTGACCCGTATTCGCGGTGCCAGTCAACACATGTCTGAATTAATTGATGATATGCTTCAGCTTTCCAGGATTACACGCTCTGAGCTGATCAAGGCGAACGTAGATCTTACCAGCATCACTCATGAAGTGGTTGAAAGACACAGGCTGGTCGAGCAGGAGAGGAATATAAAAATTCACGTTGATCAGGGACTTGCATGTATATGTGACAGAAAACTGATCATGATTGTTATGGACAACCTGATTGGCAACGCATGGAAATACACCAGTAAAAAAGAGATTGCTGAAATCACGGTTGGCAGGCAACAGGTAAATGGCAAGGATATATTTTTTGTGAAAGACAACGGAGTGGGTTTCGACATGCGGTTTGCGGATAAACTATTTGGTGTTTTTCAGCGCTTGCATTCAACGCAGGAATTCAGCGGCACAGGCGTCGGCCTTGCAACGGTACAAAGAATTCTTCACCGTCACGGTGGAAACATCTGGGCCGAGTCAGTCGTTGGCGAAGGTGCGACGTTCTATTTCACAGTTTAAACAAAGACTATTATAGCGCTGCCTGGAGGAATTACCTATGCAGAAAACTATCCTGCTGGTTGAAGACAACCCGAATGATGAAATGCTTACTATCAGGGCATTGAAAAAGAACAACATTCTGAACGAGGTTATCGTGGCGCGTGATGGCCTGCAGGCACTTGACTACCTGTTTGCAGAAGGCGAGCATGAGGGACGGGATCTGAATAACAGGCCTGAAGTCATACTGCTGGATCTCAAGCTACCGAAAATCAGCGGGCTTGAAGTGCTTAAACGAATCAAGTCCGACGAACGAACAAAACTGTTGCCGGTTGTTGTCCTTACCACGTCCACAGAGGACCAGGACCTTATATCCAGCTACGAGTATGGTGCGAACAGTTATATTCGAAAACCTGTTGATTTTGATCAGTTCATTAAAGCAGTCGGCCAGCTTGGCCTGTACTGGCTGGTATTGAATGAGTCTCCCCCGGCACAGTCTGGCAGGTAATATTAAATGTCCATACAGCTGAATGTCTTACTGGTTGAGGATTCTGAGAATGATGCTCTTCTCCTTATCAGACATCTTAAAAAAGGCGGATATGATCCGCAATATACGAGAGTATTTGATCAGCATGATCTCGATCAGGCGCTGGGCAGCCAACGGTGGGACATTGCCATCTCCGACCATAATATGCCCAACTTCAGCTCAGAGCTGGCATTGCGCAGCATCCGGAAAGTTGACAGGGACCTGCCTGTCATCATCGTCTCTGGCACGATAGGGGAAGAACAGGCAGTAAAAGCCATGCGGCTGGGTGCGCACGACTACATCATGAAAGATGACCTCGCCCGCCTTTTGCCTGCTGTCGAAAGAGAGTTAAGGGAAGCCCTCAATCGAAAGTCTCACCATGAGGCCGAACAGAAAATTCGCTACATGGCAAGCCATGATGCGCTGACCGGGCTTATCAACCGCTACAGCTTCGAGGAAAAACTGATTGAACTGCTCAGCACGGTAAATCAGGGCCTGAAACATGCTTTCCTTTATATCGACCTGGATCAATTCAAGATTGTCAACGATACCAGTGGGCATGTGGCAGGTGATGAGCTGCTAAGGAAAATCTCCAGTGAGTTGCAGAATGTACTAGGCGGCGAAGATATGCTGGCACGACTGGGTGGCGATGAATTCGGAGTATTACTTGAAAACTGTTCGTTAACCGTTGCAGAAAGTATTGCTGAAAAGATCATAAAGGCGGTCAAGGCATTTCAATTCACCTGGAAAGACAGGACATTTACGCTAGGCGCCAGCATCGGTTTAGTGATGATCAACGCGCAGCAGCATGACCCCGCAGAGATCATGAGCGCTGCAGATATTGCCTGTTATACAGCAAAAGATTCCGGGCGCAATCGTGTGCATGTTTATCACCCGGACAATGCCGATATGGCAAGGCTTCAAGTCGAGATGGAATGGGTGTCCACGCTGCAGGCAGCCATTGCAGAAGACCATTTTCGATTATACACGCAATGTATACAGCCTCTAACCGAGAAACATAAGAACCTCCGCTGTTACGAATTCCTGCTTCGGCTAGTGGCTGATAACGGCAATATTATCATGCCGGATTCGTTCATCCCTGCTGCGGAGCGTTATGACCTGATGCCGGATATTGACAGGTGGGTAATCGATCATGTTCTGGCCTACATGGCAGAAAAAAAGGAAAAGAACGATGTTCTCTGTTTTGTGAACCTTTCTGCTAACACAATCGATGACATTACCTTAACGGCATTCATACATGAAAAATTAGAGCAATACCAGGTGCCGGCACACTGTGTATGCTTCGAGATTACCGAGACTGCAGCAATATCCAATCAGGGTGCAGCGATTCAGTTTATTCATGAAATACGCAATCTGGGCTGTCTTTTTGCGCTGGATGATTTTGGAACAGGTATGAGTTCTTTTTCATACCTCAGGTCATTACCGGTAGATTTCATCAAAATCGACGGTGAGTTTGTTCGCAACATGGGCAAGGATAAAATGAGTAAAGCCATCGTCGAGGCCATCAATAGCATTGGCCATGTAGCAGGGCTGGAGACCATAGGGGAACACACGGAATCCGAAGAAATACTTCAGACTTTGAAAGAACTTGGTGTAGATTTTGCACAGGGCTATGTCATTCAGAAACCTGTCGAAATCTGATATCGATAAACTTATTGCATCCGCCGTGGTGATAAAGGAAAAAGCAGTCAATGAAGGATATTGAAAGCACTATAAAGAGGCTGTTAACGGGTACAGGCAATGCGCCTGATCGACTGCTGCAAGATCTTTGCACTATCCAGCAGCTATATACCCATATCCCCGCAGCAGCGGTTGAATTGTTAGCTGACAAGCTAAACATCCCGCCTGCACAAATATACGGCCTTGTCGACTTTTACGCATTCCTGCACCGCGAAGCCCGTGGTGATTTCGACATTCTTTTCAGCGACAATATTACTGACCGCATGTTTGGCAACCAGGCACTAATTGACAGCCTGTGCAAAAGACTGGGAGTCAAACGTGGCGTGCCGAGGCCGGATAATCGGGTCACGGTTGATGTCACGTCATGCACCGGTATTTGCGACCAGGGCCCGGCGATGATGGTCAATGGCAGGGTAGTGTCGAGGCTCGATGCCGGGCGAATCAGTAAAATTGCAGAACTGGTGGAAACCGGTGTTCCGGTTGCGGACTGGCCGGAATCTTTCTTCGTTGTTGAAGACAACATCCAGCGGCGTGACCTTCTGCTCTCCAACCAGATCGCTAACGGTAGTGCCATTGACAGTCTGCTGCATCATAAAAGTGACGGCATACTTGCCGAGCTCGAAAAGTCCAGCCTGCGCGGCCGGGGCGGTGCCGGTTTCAAAACTGCCATGAAATGGCGCTACTGCCGGGATGCGGAAGCCGATGAACATTATGTCGTCTGTAATGCCGACGAAGGAGAACCCGGCACCTTCAAGGACCGGGTGCTGCTGAACAGTTATGGCGACACCCTGTTCGAAGGCATGACGCTGTGCGCCGGGGTCATCGGTGCGAAAAAAGGCATTCTCTATCTGCGCGGGGAATACCGTTACCTGCTTGATGCGCTGAAGCAGACCTTGCAGAGAAGGCGTAATGAGAAACTGCTCGGTGAGGGTATTCTCGGTCAGCAGGGATTTGATTTTGATATCGAGATCCATCTCGGTGCCGGCGCCTATATCTGCGGTGAAGAATCTGCACTGATCGAATCACTGGAAGGCAAACGCGGCATTCCGCGCGTCCGCCCGCCCTTTCCGGTTACCCATGGCTATCTAAATAAGCCCACCGTCGTCAATAACGTCGAGACCTTTATCGCTGCCGCAAAGATCGCCGTGCTGGGTGCAGACTGGTTCAGGTCTGTGGGGACCGAAGAATCAGCGGGCAGCAAACTGCTCAGCATCAGTGGCGATGTCGAACGCCCCGGCATCTACGAATTCCCTTTCGGGGTAACTATCAACGAGATCCTCGATGCCTGCGGGACAGAAAATATACAGGCCGTGCAGGTTGCCGGTGCGGCCGGGGCAACCATTTCACCACAGGAATTTAACCGTACCATCGCCTTTGAAGATATTTCAACAGCTGGCTCATTCATGGTATTCAGCGGGCGGCGCAACCTGATCGATATGGTGCAGAATTTTGCCCACTTTTTCTGCCACGAGAGCTGCGGTCTGTGTACCCCCTGTCGCGTTGGCGGGACATTAATGAAAGACCTGGTCGAAAAAGTCATCGCCGGCCATGCCACACGCTACGACCTCAACGAGATGCGCAACATCGGCCAGGTCATGAAACAGGCCAGCCATTGTGGACTGGGCGCAACGGCAGCAAACCACATCTTCGACACACTGGAGAAGTTTCCTTATATCTACGAGCAGCACCTTAGCCACAGTAGCTACGGGCCGGCTTTCGACCTCGATGCGGCACTTGGTGCTGCCAGAGAGATCACCGGGCGTGATGATGCCGGGGCACACTTAAGGGATGAAACATGAGCAGCAATAAAACATTCAGGCTGGACGGTATCGAGGTGCCTTTTAGTGACGGAGATACCGTCATGGATGCTGCGTTG
>JAYEGM010000229.1:0-8095 GCA_034659075.1 Pseudomonadota bacterium | reverse complement strand
AAACGCACATCTTGTTGAGCCATAGCAAAAGCGGTTTGAGTAAGTGCTTGCTTAAATGTGCTTGCTGGCAACTTCCAGGTTTGGCTCCATTCCTCTGTTTCAATTTTAGGGAAATCATCAACGGGTAGTGTTTGCACCGTAAAACGACTCTTTCCTGAGCGAATTATGGCCTTGCCATTATCTTCTGCTCTAATTGAAATTTCTGCATCATCCGGCAGTGCTCGAGTGATATCAAATAATTTTCTGGCATTAATTGATAGTTGACCGGCTTCGCCTGTTGCATGATCACAATATGTTATGACTTCAACTTCAAGATCAGTGCCTGTAAGACTTAATCTTTTCTTACCATCAAATTGCAAAAGTACATTTGACAGTATCGGTAATGTCTGACGTTTTTCTACAACACTGCTTACATAAGTAAGTGGTTTGAGCAACGCTCCTCTGGATAAAGTTATCTTCATAGTATTACCTTATTTTTATATATATTTACTTCTACTGCTGTTTAGTAATAAAACATCTGTGTAAAAGCCACATTTTCTCTATTAATTCAGTCACTTATAAAAAATATACCCCTGTTGATAAAGGCTTGATTCAGAGCGAATACTTTGTGAATTAATGTGTATAAGTACGTAATCATAAATGTATTTTTGATTTATCCCCAATCTATTCTTTAACTACTGAGAATTTTCAACAGGTTTTCATAGTCTTCATTCAGTTGAGGTATTTCATTAGTCAATGCTTTAACTTTCTTACAGGCATGAATGACAGTGGTATGGTCTCTGCCGCCAAAAGCATCTCCAATCTCAGGCAGTGAATGATTTGTTAGTTCTTTTGCCAGGGCCATTGCGATTTGTCTGGGCCGTGTAATATTTCGTGTGCGTTTTTTTGATCGAATATCAGAGACTCTGATTTTGTAATAGTCAGCAACTGTTTTCTGTATATTTTCCAGACTGATCATTCGCTGCTGAAAGCCGACAATATCCTTAAGAGCTTCCTTTGCCAGGTCAAGGTCAATTTCACGGCCGGTAAATCGCATGCTGGCAACAATTCTGTTCAGGCCGCCTTCAAGTTCACGAACATTTGAGCGTATTTGCCTGGCAATGAAAAATGCAACTTCCTGCTTGAGGTTAATACCCATTTCTGCTGCTTTGGTGATTAGAATTGCAACGCGGGTTTCAAGCTCAGGGGGTTCAATGGGAACAGTCAGGCCGGATCCAAACCGGGAAACCAGACGTTCTTCCAACCCTTCGATTTCCTGCGGCATCCTGTCACTGGTCATAATGATCTGGCGATTTAAATCCAATAGAGAGTTAAAGGTATGGAAAAACTCTTCCTGGGACTGGTTTTTGCGTGCAAAAAAATGGATATCATCAATTAGCAGGGCATCGACAGAGCGATAGTGGAGCTTAAAATCGTCAATGGTTCCGTGTTGCAGGGCTTTAACAAAACCCTGCACAAAAAATTCTGACCTTACATAAGCAACCATTGCGGTGGGCTGTTGCTGGAGAATCATATTTCCGGCGGATTGCATTAGATGTGTTTTTCCGACACCTGAACCGCCATAGATAAATAATGGGTTATAGGTTTGTCCCGGGTTCTCGCCAACCTGTAAAGCAGCCGCCCGGGCGAGTTGGTTGGATTTGCCTGCGACATGACTGTGGAATGTAAATTTTTGATTTAGTGCCGTGGAAAAATCCTGTCTTATTTTTTTTCTGCTAGCACCCTTCCTTTTACTTTTATTTAACCCCTTTGTTTTCCCTGGCCGATCAGAACTGATTACATTCGTACTTCCAATTCTTAGATTCACAATAAAGTCACCATTGCCAACAGAGCTGGCAATTTCTGTGATGCGATCAAGGTAATGCGACTCCACCCAGTCCTTAACAAAACGATTCGGGGCCAGTAAGGATAATTTATTATGATCCTTCTCTGCCTGTAGCGGGCGAATCCAGGTATTAAAGTGGTTGCTGGATAACTCACCTTCCAGATGTGACAGGCAGTCATTCCAAAAGCTTTTTCTAGGCAAAATAGTTCCCTGATTTCTTTAATATAATCATATCGTTATATTATTATATTTTATATAAGTGCTGCACATGCCACTGTAAACAGACGGCGCGTGTGACCTTCTAGTTTAACCAATCGAATAAGAGTTATCCACAGGTAAAAGTACTATTATTTTATAATGTAGTTATAAGGAAAAGTTAAATACAGGTTGACATGAAAGCCAACAAAAAGTACATTTTCCGCCCTTTTACATTTTGACCGAACTTCTTTGCTGGCCGTGGCCTGAAAAAGTCTTTCGGGGCAGCTATTATCAAAGACAGAGACCATGAAAAGAACATTCCAGCCTAGTGTGTTAAAACGTAAACGCCGTCACGGTTTTCGTGCAAGAATGAAAACCCGCAGCGGCCGTGCAATTATCAATGCTCGACGTGCCAGAGGCCGCGCTTCACTAAGCGCCTGAGACACTTAAGCCTTCGCGGTGTCCGAGGCTTTTAAAAAATCCAGCAGACTGCTGGAGAAAGAGGCCTATGGACATGTGTTCAATGAAGGCCAGCGTCATCATGGAAAGTATTTCATGGTCATCGTATGTGAAAATAGCCTTGATTCGACCAGGTTAGGTTTAGCTGTCTCCCGCAAGGTATCACCCAGGGCTGTTGTGAGAAACCGAATAAAAAGACAAATACGGGAAACCTTCAGGTTAAACAATAAGTTACTAAAGGGTCTAGATTGTGTAGTTGTTGCGAAACATTCAGCAGCTGTACTTGACCGGACTGCTCTACGCTCATCATTAGAATCACACTGGCGGAAAATTTCAGATAATGCGTAACATTCCTGTAAGCGTGCTGAGGTTTTATAAACGCTGGATCAGTCCGCTATTTGGGCAACACTGCCGTTTTTACCCCACTTGTTCGGAATATGCTGCAACGGCGATATCAGAATATGGTGTTTTTCGGGGTGGCTGGATGTCCATAAACCGGGTCTGCCGCTGCAATCCGTGGAACGAAGGTGGCCTGGATTATGTGCCCTGTAAGCACAAGGAACATGTAGATGGATAATCAAAGATTAATACTTTTTGTTGTATTGGGGCTCCTTTCACTAATGCTCTGGCAGTCGTGGGAGGATTACAGCTCGCCGCAACAGCCTGTAGAGATAGCACAGGACACCCTGAGCGGAGATGTTCCTGATGAGGGAGCTATTCCAGCTACACCGGAAATGAGTTCTGAGGCACCAGCACCAGTCGCCGCCACAACAGGAACAATACCAGGCACCGCAGCTACAGGTGAAGCGGTATCAGTCGAAACAGACCTTCTTAAGGTTGAGCTTAATACCTATGGGGCTGGCATCAATAAAGTGTGGTTGAGAAAATACACAGTAGATATTGATCATCCCGAAGAACTGTTTCAGCTTATGAATGACACAGGAGATGATATTTATACAGCACAGGGCGGCTTGCTTGTACAGGGAAGAGAATTCCCGACCCACAAAACACTGTTTACAGCATCGAAAAAGTCTTATCGCATGGCCGATGACCATGACACGCTGGACGTCGAGTTTGTCTGGAATTCAGATGACGGTATTACCTACAAGAAAATTTACACCTTTCACCGCGACAGCTACATAGTTGATATAAAATTCAGGGTGTTAAATACCAGTTCGAGTTCGTGGAATGGTTATCAATACCACCAGTTTGAAAGGGCTCAGCCGGAAACCCAGAGTTCTTTTAATCCAGCAACCATGGTTCCAAGCTACACCGGTGGAGCAATCTATAATAAGCAGGATAAGTACAACAAGATTAGCTTTTCAGACATGCAGGATGAGAACCTGTCTTTTCTTACCACTGACGGCTGGGTAGGCATGTTGCAGCACTACTTTCTCGGCGCCTGGTTGCTTGATGAAGGCAGCAAGTATGAAATATTTACCAATAAATTAGCCAACAACCGATATTTTATTGGATATAAGACGCTGCTGCCGCTGAGCATACAGCCTGGTGCGGCAGGCGAACTTTCGACTCGCATGTTTATGGGGCCGAAAGAGACAAGTAGACTTAAGCCCGCGGCACCAGGGCTTGAACTTACCGTAGATTATGGTTGGTTAACCGTTATTTCATCTCCGCTTTACTGGTTACTCAACATGATCCATTCAGTCGTCGGTAACTGGGGCTGGGCAATAATTATCCTTACCATTATGATAAAAATTGTCTTTTTCCCTCTCTCAGCAGCCAGCCATAGATCAATGGCCAACATGCGGAAGATGACACCGAGGATAAAAACGCTGAAAGAGCGCTATGCTGACGATAAGCAGAAGCTGAACCAGGCGATGATGAAGCTGTACAAGGAAGAAAAGATAAACCCTCTTGGCGGCTGTCTGCCGGTGTTGATTCAAATTCCCGTATTTATTGCGCTCTACTGGGCCCTGCTGGAGAGTGTAGAGCTGCGTCAGGCACCCTGGATTTTATGGATTAAAGATTTGTCTGCACCAGACCCCTATTTTGTGCTGCCTATATTGATGGGTGTATCTATGCTGGCACAACAAATGCTCAGTGCTGTTGCAATGGACCCCATGCAGAAGAAGATAATGATGGCTATGCCTATAGTCTTTACATTCTTCTTCCTGTTCTTTCCCTCCGGGCTGGTATTGTACTGGACGGTAAACAACCTGTTGACGATTGCTCAGCAATATACAATTAATAAAAAAATGGGTGTTTAAGATCACCCTATTGATAGCGCTTCGTTGACAACAGGTAACACTGACACTATAGCTGCCATTGCCACATCGCGTGGTAATGCCGGTGTGGGTATTATCCGGATATCGGGTCCGGCTGTGCGTGATATTCAAAGACAGCTTTATGATGCCCGACTGGATCCGCGCAAAGCAACGCTGGTAAAAATTTTTGATCAACAGCAGCGCCTGATTGATCATGTCCTGCTGTTGTTTTTTCCCGCACCAAACTCCTTTACCGGCGAAGATGTTCTTGAGCTGCAGGGACACGGCGGGTTGGTTCTACAGGACATGCTGCTAGAACACGTTCTTTCTCTCGGATGTCGTCAGGCAAGAGCGGGAGAGTTCTCAGAACGCGCCTTTCTAAACGGTAAGATTGACCTCACGCAGGCGGAAGCAATCGCAGATCTAATCGAGGGGCAGACTCGTTCTGCGGTGCGCGGTGCTATGCGTTCTCTGCAGGGGGATTTTTCCCGACAAGTCCACGATCTACTTAAAGACCTTATACATTTGCGAATGCTGGCAGAAGCCTACCTTGATTTTCCTGATGAGGAGATTGATGAAGTTCCGGTTAAGGATTTTGATCAAAGGCTTATTGAGCTACGACGGAAAATAAAACAACTACTGGAGTCTGCGCACAACGGCAGCTTATTAAGAGATGGCTATCACCTGGTGCTCGCGGGCAGGCCAAATGCAGGAAAATCAAGTTTGCTGAATCAGCTGACAAAAAATGATACAGCAATAGTTAATGAACAGGCAGGCACTACACGGGACATTATCAGAGACCGAATAGACCTTGATGGCATAGTGATAGATGTTTCTGATACGGCCGGCCTCAGAAAGACAACCGATACGGTAGAATCTGAAGGCATCAGGCGAACCTTAAATGAACTGGAAAATGCTGACAGGGTGCTGTTGATAATTGATGAAGCAGATTACTCAGACATATCCATAAAAGAACTGTTATCTTATATCGATAATGATATACCGGTTACCATTATAAGAAATAAGATCGACCTGCAAAACATAGAACCAGAAATAATAATTAAGGGAAACAGGGTCGAAGTTCTCATGTCGATTAAGACGGGCGCAGGTCTTGATTTACTTTACCACCACCTTAAAGAAGTTACATCAAAAGGCAGCTCCGGCGAAGGAACATTTACTGCAAGACGCAGGCATATTGAAGCCCTGCAAAAAGCGAAGCTTTCATTGCAAGATGCTGCAGAGCGCATAGCTGCTTCTGTACAACTGGAATTGCTCGCCGAAGACTGTCGGCAGGCACAGAATGCCTTGAATGAAATCACTGGAGAATTTAGCAGCGAAGATTTGCTTGGGCGAATCTTTAGCTCATTCTGTATTGGTAAGTAACCAGTAAAACAGGCTACATTAGAGGTCAGGGTTTATTCGTCATTGAATTAATCAGAGTTTCCTTAGAAGCTAACCCGCATTTTCCCTGACTTGCCCAGCCAGCTTTACAGTATGCACATAACAAAAAAATACGCAGGCGGCGTTGCGGCTGGAAAACTATTTATGTTTGCTTGGAAACAGGTTGCGAGTAACAAAACGTACGGACCTTCCCATTTTTCTTCCTATACGCTCGACGACAGAATGAGGGTGCTCAAGCTGGTCTATTTCATCCCCTGTTAATAGTTGAGGTGCAAGCCGGTGCTTGAGTTTTAACACCGCACCATAATCAGCTTCGACGAATTGCTCAAAGATCCAGCGACCAATAAAATTCCAGCGGCTGCTCTGATGAATGCTTGCAACAAAATCAACCAGCCAGGGCTGGTGGTCATCGGTTATCAATGTATTGCCTGCGCTGCGAAGGTCGCAATGCGTAACACCTTGATCATGAATATCGTCCAACACCTTATTCATACGCTCAAAAAAAACATTATCGAGAGTATCTTTTGACATTTGACTGGCAGCAGTGCCATGAATGGATTCAACAAGAAAGGCCTGGCGGTTGTAGACGTGATACAGGCGAGGTGTGCCGGTAATGCCATGTAGCTTTTTCAGTGAGCGAACTTCACGGATGACCAGTAGTGGAGCGATGAGGCGTCTGAACCAGGGGTCGCTATGAGTATAGTCTTTTAGAACCGCCTCATCACCATCAATATTAATACGTATAACATCAGGTCTTGATCCATGGGCCTTTCGGTGGGTAAAGGTGCTATGTTGTCGGATCGTATCCAGATCAATAGAGTGCCAGTCAGCCATTATTTTTTACTTCCAGTAATGAGTCAATTGCACTATCTGCTATTGCAGGCTCCAGTTTGTTCAGGCAATCGAGGTGACCCAGCGGGCATTCACGTTTAAAACATGGCGAACAGGAAAGGTGCAGGCTTAGAATTTTAACCCTGTCTGATAAGGGGGGGGTAAAGCCGGGATCTGATGAGCCATAAATGGCTATCAGCGGTATATCGAGTGCAGCAGCTATATGCATCAGGCCGGAATCATTGGAGACGATGGCTGATGCCCGGGACATTAAATCGATCACCTGGCCAAGTTCAGTTTTGCCCGCCAAATTTTCACAGCTGTTTTTAGTTGCTAAATCTATATTCGTACAGATTTCCATATCTTTATCAGATCCAAGCAGCCAGACGTGCCAGCCCTGCTTTAGACGGTCATTCGCAAGTTGCGCAAAGTGCCTTGCCGGCCACTGCTTGGCTGGACCATATTCGGCACCGGGGCATAGAGCAAGAACCGGCGCGTCATTGATGCCCAGGTTTAATGCAGCAAATGTGGAAGAGACACTCTTCTCGTCAGTTTCTAAATGTGGTGATGGTATTTTATCTGAAAGTAGTTGATTGACAGGAAGGCCCAGTGATGCAAAGCGCATGACGGTTTTGGGTAATGCTTCACGGTCCAGTTTCCTGGCATCATTTACCAGCCCGTAGCGCATCTCGCCAACAAAACCGGTACGAAGAGGAATGCGAGCCCAGTATGGAACCAGTGCGGACTTCATTGAATTCGGTAAAATGATTGCCTGGTCATAGTGACGGCTGCGCAATGTTTTTCCCAACAGATAGCGTTTGCGGAGACTGGCTACACCATGCTGAAACGGAGACCCTATTGCCTCAGAGACTTCAGGCATATGCGCAAGCAGCGGTTGCGACCAGCCAGGAGCCAGGACATCAATGCGGCAACCTGGTTTATTCTCTTTTAGCAGCATGAAAAGAGACTGCGCCATCATCATGTCGCCAACCCAGGATGGCCCGATAATAAGAATCCGGTAGGGAGTACCCATAGCAGATGAGTTCTCGGTGTTAATCGTCCTGCAGGATATAGACAGTGCTGCAATAGGGACAGACTGCTTTACCCTCTTCATCCAGTGTCAGGAAGACACGCGGATGTGCATTCCACTTGCTGG
>JAYEGM010000228.1:0-8122 GCA_034659075.1 Pseudomonadota bacterium | reverse complement strand
TACCGTCTGTTTTTACTGTGCCTGCAACAAGATTGTGACCAAGCGACGCGACCGGGCAACACCCTATCTGGACCATCTTTACCGTGAAATCGAAATGCAGGGTGCACTGTATGATAATTCCCGCCCTGTCGACCAATTACACTGGGGCGGCGGCACACCAACCTTTCTCAGTCATGACCAGATGCGTACCTTAATGGAAAAAACGGGTCAGCATTTCTCCCTGATGGGTGATGATCAGGGTGAATACTCGATAGAAATAGATCCCAGAGAAATAACGGCAGACGGGGTGCATTTCCTGCGTGATATCGGTTTTAATCGCCTCAGCCTCGGCATACAGGACTTTGATGCCAAAGTGCAGAAAGCAGTGAACCGCATACAAAGCGAAGAAATCACCTTCGCTGCAATTAATGCTGCCCGTGAAGCTAAATTTAAATCTGTCAGTGTAGATTTGATATATGGCCTGCCCTTTCAAAGCGTTGACAGCTTTCTAGCCACGCTGGATAAGATAATGCAGGTTGATCCTGACAGGTTGTCTGTATTCAATTATGCCCACCTGCCCGCATTATTTATGCCGCAGCGACGCATCAATGAAGAAGATTTACCCTCGGCCGCTGAAAAACTGGAGATTCTACAGGCTGTAATCCAGTATCTAACGGACAAAGGCTATGTCTATGTCGGCATGGATCACTTTGCCAAACCGGGTGATGAGCTGGTCATTGCCCAGGACAAGGGGCGCTTATACAGAAACTTCCAGGGTTATTCCACTCACGCCGATTGCGACATGGTGGCTATGGGGGTAACCGCTATCTCACAGGTAAATAATATCTACAGCCAGAATGTGCGTGATGAAGACAGTTATTATCAGATGATTGATGAAGATAAATTACCACTCATGCGCGGCCTCATACTAACAGACGACGATCTATTACGCCGCGATCTTATAAGCCAGCTTATCTGTAACTTCAGGCTGGACATGGAAAAGTTCGGGATAAAGTACAATATTAATTTTGCGGACTATTTTAGCAATGAGTTGTCTCGACTCGAAGTCATGCAGGAAGACGAACTGCTGCAAATTAATGACAACAGCATCACCGTTCTGCCTGCTGGAAGATTGCTGATCCGAAACATATGCATGACCTTTGACGCACACCTGAAAGACAATCAGAAAAACCGTTTTTCAAAAGTAATCTGACGAAGTGAAGACTAAGGACTAAGGACTAAGGACTATAAGGATTGTAAAGATGTCTCCTTTATCTTTCATCCTTTATCTTGTCTATGCCCTGTTGCCCAGGGTCTCTTCAAGACGACTGGTAAGCCTGACAATCGGCCCCCAGTCATAGGTCACAATATCCTGTGCGTGGGCCAGGTTGTTACGTAGAGATTCCATCTCACGAATTATCTTCTTCGCTGACCTTCTCGATTCCAGCCCCATCATTTTCATTGGCTCTTCCTTACTGATGACAATCTTTCCTTTATCTGACAGCTGAATGCAGTCAAGCAAGCTGCAATGCTGTCCACGGCGATTGCGCTCGGCCTGCAGGGTCTTTGCCTGCTGCAACCTTTCTTCTGTAAGGGCAGATTGCCAACTGTCTCCGGTAAAATGAAGAGAAATGACTTTATTCACATTCATTTCTACAAAGGTGATGATGCCAAACAGCCACATCCTGGCAACCGGTTTATTGATATCTTCACGGCTGAAGGCACCAGCAATTTCGCCAAGAACAGTGATAAAGCCATATTGCTGCAAGGTAAGTACATGAATAACATCCGAAAAAGGACTGTCGCCTGTAACGACCTGTCCATCTCTGAAGCTTCGCATGTTTTCCCGACATGTCAGGCCGACAAGATCATCATGACGCGCATAACCCACTATTTTGCCCTGTTCCCTTAAACAAACTATCTCAAGATTATGAAGCTCCATCATCGCCTGCACTTCCTTACAGGGACGAGAAGCATCAAAAGATCGAACGGGTACCGCAAGGTGGTGTGCAGTAAAGGCTTCTGAGAACAGCCTGAACAGATGTTTATTATCATTCTGTTCAGGGAGAAGGAGTGTGTTGTTACTATCTGCTAGTGATTCAGCATTTCCGGTTTTTTCCAGCTTTTTTGTGCACTTGTGATGCGTTTTCCATGCACGCCTATAAAGTGCAGTATCGCCTTCATCAAGCACTTCCAGTAATGCGTTCATTTCCTGTAAGTACAGTTGGGCAAATCCTACGTCATGCCGGCAGATATCGTTGGCGTTATCGATTAAATCGGCCAGTTTGATCGTTTTCGCACGCTGACTTGCCCTGCTGATATGCTGTTTGTCTATCGTTTTTCGTAACTGTCGATTACCATCACCCGGTTTACTGATATCTGTCAGATTTTCGACCAGCTCAGCGACACTAGTTCCAAACTCCTTTTCTACATCGTAAAGCGTGGCAGGTGTATCTTCTACAACGTCATGCAACCAGGCGGCAGCAATCATTTCCTCATCATCTGTCACTGAGGCAACAATATTGGCCACGGTAGAAAGATGGACAGTATAGGGTTGATTATTATATTTACGCAGATGGTTTATGCGCTTATGAGCTGTGGTAGCAAACTGCTTTGCTTTTTCTACCAGGTCCATCGGTTCTTAAACCAGACTAGTTAAGTTGGTCCAGTCCGCGTTGAAGATCCCTTTTCAGATCATCAACATCTTCCAGACCAATAGAGAGTCTAAGCAGATTATCAAACACGCCCATCTCCTGCCGTTGCTCGATAGTCAGTCGCCCGTGGGTCGTTGTTGCAGGATGGGTGATGGTTGATTTCGCGTCACCCAGATTAGCGGTAATTGAAAACAGCTTTGTACTATCAATCACTGTCCAGGCTTCATCACGCCCGCCTTTAACCTGAAAAGCAAGGACACCTGCTGCTGCGGTTTGTTGGCGCTGAGCAAGAGCATGCTGCGGATGCGACGGAAGGTCCGGGTAAAAGACGCGCTCAACCGATGGCTGTGTCTCCAGCCAGCTTGCTACCTCCAATGCATACCGGCTATGTGCCTGCATTCTAATCGTCAGTGTTTCCAGGCCCTTCAATTGCACCCAGGCATTGAATGGACTAAGTGACGGTCCGGCACTGCGAAGAAAACTGTACACGCCTTCACCAACCTGCTGTTTACTGCCGACTACTGCCCCACCCATGGTTCGACCCTGGCCATCGATATATTTTGTTGAAGAATGGACAACCACATCAGCACCCAGCTTTAGTGGCTGCTGCAGCACCGGTGTGCAGAATGTGTTGTCTACCACCAGCAAGGCCTGATTCTCATGGGCTATCTTCGCTACTGCATTGATATCAGAGACATTACAAAGCGGATTGGATGGAGTTTCCAGAAAAAGCATTTTAGTATTGGCCTGGATTGCATCTTGCCATTGAGACAGGTCTGTCGAGTCTACATAGCTAAAACTGAGCCCAAACCGCGTCAGGATGTTGTTGAACAGGATAATTGTTGAACCAAACAGATCTCTGCCCGCTACCACATGGTCACCGGCATTCAGCAGCCCCATGCAGGTGGCGACGATAGCACTCATGCCTGTAGCTGTCGCAACGCAGCATTCACCTTCTTCCATTGCTGCGAGTCTTTGTTCAAAGGTACGTACTGTTGGATTGGTGAAGCGTGAATAGATATTACCTTCTACTTCTCCCGCAAACCTTGCTGCAGCATCTGCCGCACTCTTGAATACATAGCTGGAGGTCAGGAATATTGGATCAGAATGCTCTCCTTCCTGAGAACGAACCTGACCTGTGCGAACCGCACGGGTCGCTATCTTATAATCAGAATTGTCACCATCATTATCAGACATCTTGGTCGGTAAAACTCAGCTCCTTTTGGCTGGCATTGCTATCATTTGCTCGAACATTATCATTACGCAGCTGGTTTATCATCTCAAGATAATTTTTATCGATATCACCGGTGATATACTCACCATTGAAACACGAGGTATCAAATTGCGTTATTTCTTTGTTGCCTTTATGCGCGGCCTTGACCAGGTCTTTCAGGTCCAGGTAGATGAGTTTATCTGCGCCAATTTCATTACAAATTTCCTTTGTATTATGGTTATGTGCAACCAGCTCTGAAGGCGATGGCATGTCGATGCCGTAGACATTCGGATACCTGACAGGCGGAGCGGCAGAAGCAAAATAAACCCGTTTAGCCCCGGCATCCCTGGCCATTTTTATGATCTGACTGGAAGTAGTACCTCGCACAATCGAGTCATCAACCAGCAGGACATTCTTGCCTCTGAATTCGAGATCTATCGGGTTAAGCTTTCTTCTGACAGAACGTTTACGCTCTTCCTGGCCAGGCATGATAAAAGTTCTGCCTATGTAACGGTTTTTGATGAACCCTTCCCGGTAAGTCACTTTTAATTGTTTGGCCAACTGGATGGCTGATGTCCGGCTGGTGTCCGGAATAGGAATCACCACATCAATCTTTGTGTCCGGCCATTCACGTTTGATTTTTTTTCCAAGATAAACGCCTGTACGCAAACGGGTTTTATGAACTGAGATCCCATCCATTAGCGAATCAGGGCGCGCCATATAGACAAATTCGAAGATACAGGGAGATATCTGGCTGTTTTCAGCACACTGCTGTGTATGGACAGTACCCTGCGTATCAATAAAGATTGCTTCACCCGGAGCAACATCACGCACTACATCGTAACCCAGCACGTCCAGTGCTACACTTTCTGAAGCCACTATGTGTTCCGGACCTCTCGCTGTATTGCGGCTACCGTAAACAAGTGGGCGAATTCCATATGGATCACGAAAAGCAAGTATCCCCTGCCCCACAATCAGGGCCACGACAGAATACGCACCCCTGACACGTTTATGCACTGCAGAAACTGCCTTAAAGATATCTTGCGGTCCGAGCTGAAGGCTGGAAGACTGATGCAGTTCATGCGCAAAAATATTCAGCAGTACTTCTGAATCAGAATTAGTATTGAGATGGCGAAGATCGTCCCGAAACAGTTCTTTCTGCAATTCCATGGCATTGGTCAGGTTGCCGTTATGACCTAGCGCTACACCGAAGGGAGAATTGACATAAAAGGGTTGTGCCTCTGAACGTGAATCGCAGCCTGCGGTTGGGTATCTGACATGCCCGATACCCATGTTCCCCTCCAGGCCAAGCATATGTCGAGTATGAAAGACATCACGTACCAGTCCATTATCCTTGCGCATACACAGACGATCGCCGTCACTGGTCACAATACCTGCGGCATCCTGGCCACGATGCTGTAATACAGTTAACCCATCATAGAGGGATTGATTGACACTCTGCTGGGCAAAAATCCCGATTATCCCGCACATCTCACATCATCCTCGCCACACTGATATGTACATGTTACTCGTTACACCACACTAAGCTTTTGAACAGGATGTATATCATACCTTCTGTCCAAAAAATCGCGAAACTTCTGCCGGCATTACTGACATTGCATAGGCAGCAAGTAATAGAAAATACTCTTTCAACGTAGAGCCAAGCCACCAGCTCTCTTTGGCAAACTGTGTCGACTGAATGAGTACCAGCAGAACAGCAACAATGATAGCTCCGCGGAGCAGGCCAAAGATCATGCCCAGCGTTCTATCCATGCCTTGCAATGGCGATTTGTTCATAATTTTACTTATGAAATAAGACACTAATGCAAACAACACCAGGGACACGAGAAATATTGAGATGAAAGCAGCGGCTTTTCGCACGTCCGCAGACTGTATGATCGAGTCAAAGACAGGAGCGAATTCACTGGCAAATCGCCAGGCTAGCCATGCGGATACTATCCAGCCTACCAGCGACATTATTTCGCGCACCAGGCCGCGGAAAACACCGACAAGACCCGATATGGTAATAACAGCAATAATAATAACGTCAAGAATATTTAGCACAATGCCTCAATCTCAGGATTTATTTTTAACAACTAACCCTCGCTGCTTTGTTTTATGCTGAAGTCTGTCCTGCATTTTCTCAGCAGACTTACGATCCTTAAACGGCCCTATCCAGACCTTGGTTACTGTACCCTTGCTGGTTTTCATTTTACCTGACTTTGCAGAAAACCCTTTCTTTTTCAGTTCGGAAACTTTTTTATTTGCATTTTCAGATTTGGAAAAAACACCGACCTGGAGTATCCAGCTACCGGCAGGTACAATTTTAGAAGATTTTTTAGGTACGGTTTTTTTTTTAGTAGTTGCCTGTACTGCAGTTTTCTTTGGCTCCGCAGACCTGGCTACCGGTGTTTTCATCGGGCTAAACAGAGCTGTAGATTGCTGATCAGTACCTTTTTTATCGGGCTCAGCAGTTGTTTCAGCTCCATCTGCCGGTTTTTTTTCCTGCCTGGAATCTGCTTCAGTTGTAGACGAAATACGGGAAACGAAGACCTTCTTTCCTTGCCTGGTGATCTCCATTACCACCGGGTCGGCTTCAGCCACTTCTGCATCAGGTTTTTTGCTCAGCAGCATCGGCAGCAGTATGATCGCTAGCAAGATCAGCACAACCGCCCCAGTCAGGCGGTGGCGGGGGTCATAATCCTGGTAATTGTTTTTCGCGGCAACAGACATATAACGTTTAGAATCTACGATGTATTAAGGTCAGCGATAGCAAGAAGGAATAATAACGGTAATTAATTACTCGACACTGATTTTTCAATTATAACACCTACCGTATGAAAAGAACCAAAAACTACCACCCTATCTTTGTCATTAGCCAGTCCACAGGCCCGCTTCCATGCCTGTTCCACGTTCTCAAATGAAGTCACGTGAACATTCGTCCCCAATTTCTCTAAAACTGCTCGAAGATTTTCTGCAGTTTCTCCTCTGGCAGCAGTGAGTCCAGCGATATACCAGTAATCTATAGAAGGATATATTTTATACAGTGACTGATAAATATCCTTGTCTTTCAGCATTGCCACTACGGCATGCGTTTTGCCAGCAACAGGGTGTGCATTGAGATTTTCTGCCAATAATTCCATTGAGTCGGGATTATGTGCGACATCAAGTATTTGCTGTGGTTTTGCCTTAACTATCTGAAACCGGCCATTCACACTAATACCCGGCAGTGTGTCGCGTATTGTTTGTTCAGATACCGGCAATTGTTTTTGCAGGACCACCAGACACATCAAAACGCCTGCAAGATTATTGAACTGGGGTAAACCATATAAACCCGGCAGTGGTAGATCTGACAGTATATTTTGTTCCCCCTGCTGCCAGCACCAGTCAGCTGACTTGATCTTGTATTGATAGTCCTGATTAAGGCAAAATGTTTTCGTCGCCTTCTTATGCGCTATGTCCAACAAGCTCTCTGGTGGCTGAGGGTCTGAAATCACGACGATTTTACCTTCGTGGACTATTCCTGCTTTCTCAACACCGATGGCTTCACGGTCATTCCCCAGCCAGGCCGTGTGATCGATGCCGATACGGGTAATCAGCGCGACATCAGCAGGGAACAGATTTGTTGCATCAAGCCGACCACCGAGACCGACTTCAAGCAGTATTATGTCCAGCTCCTGCTGCATAAAAATGACATAGGCCGCCAGTGTTGCAAATTCAAAATAGGTCAGAGGAATAGCGCCACGCGCAGAGTTAATCTCTGCAAAGGCAGCGCATAGCTCATCATCTACGACGAAAACCCCGTCTATGCGAATCCGCTCATTGAAAACAGTAAGGTGGGGTGATGTATAACAGGCCGTACGGTAACCGGCGCCGATGTAGAAACTTTCCAGTGCCGTAATACTGGAGCCTTTACCATTTGTTCCTGCGACAGTTATCAACGGGCAGTTGAAGTGACTAAGGCCAAGTTGATTTGCGACTAGTCTCAGGCGATCCAGTCCAAGATCAATCTCGCTACTATGCTGCGCCGAGATAAAATCGAGCCAACCGGCCAGGTCTCCGGGTGCTTCTGTCATTTCTGCTAGCGTAGTGTAGCGAAAAACCCGCCGTCAGGAGGCTGCGGTTTTCTTCCCACTCAGCATACCCAGGGTGGCGGCAATGACTTCACGTAAATCACGGCGGTCGGCAATCAGGTCTACCGCACCTGTTTCGATAAGAAATTCAGAACGCTGAAATCCCTCAGGCAGCGTTTCACGTACCGTTTGCTCAATTACAC
>JAYEGM010000227.1:0-1924 GCA_034659075.1 Pseudomonadota bacterium | reverse complement strand
ATTGCCTGGTCATAGTGACGGTTGCGCAATGATTTTCCAAACAGATAGCGTTTGCGGAGACTGGCTACACCATGCTGAAACGGAGACCCTATTGCCTCAGAGACTTCAGGCATATGCGCAAGCAGCGGTTGCGACCAGCCAGGTGCCAGGACATCAATGCGGCAACCTGGTTTATTCTCTTTTAGCAGCATGAAAAGAGACTGCGCCATCATCATGTCGCCAACCCAGGATGGCCCGATAATAAGAATCCGGTAGGGAGTACTCATAGCAGATGAGTTCTCGGTGTTAATCGTCCTGCAGGATATAGACAGTGCTGCAATAGGGACAGACTGCTTTACCCTCTTCATCCAGTGTCAGGAAGACACGCGGATGTGCATTCCACTTGCTGGCGCTGGGCAGCGGACAGGATAAAGGCAGGTCATTCCGTGATATGTAATGAACTTTTGCGGAAGTATTTTTTGCCGGGGTATTGGTCTGGTCACTCGTTGAGTTCTGCATAGTATTGTTCCTGTTTAAGGGTGCCGTTATCAATCGTAGACCCGGGTCAGCCATTCATCATGGATGTTCCTGCGGCCATGTATCTGATCAAAGTACATAGCCTGAAGTTTCGTCGTTATGGGTCCCCTGCCACCCTCGCCAATCTGCCGGTTATCGAGCTCGCGGATAGGTGTAACTTCTGCCGCTGAGCCGGTAAAAAAGGCCTCATCAGCGATATAGACTTCATCTCTGGTAATGCGCTTTTCGATCAGCTTGAGGCCAAGCTCTTCAATGAAATGTATTATGGTATCGCGAGTTATTCCATCCAGTGCAGAAGTCAGTTCCGGGGTATAGATGATGTTATCGCGAATGATAAATATATTTTCACCGCTGCCTTCAGCAACAAAACCTTCAGGATCAAGCAGCAGGGCTTCATCATAACCATTGGCGCGAGCCTCCTGTAGCGCAAGTATCGAATTGGTGTAATTTCCATTCGACTTTGCCTTGCACATGGTGATGTTGACATGGTGGCGGGTAAAGGATGAGGTGTGTATCCGGATGCCTTTTTCCATTCCCTCTTCACCAAGATAGGAGCCCCAGTCCCAGGCTGCAACGATGGTGTGGGTTTTCAGGTTGTCTGCACGCAGCCCTATGCCTTCCGCGCCATAGAAGCACATGGGCCTCAGGTAGGCGTTCTTAAGGCCGTTTTCGCGCACAACTGTGCAGTGAGCATCATTCAGCTCCTGTTTGCTGAAAGGAATATCCATTTGCAGAATATGTGCGGATCGGAACAATCGGTTGGTGTGATCCTGCAGGCGGAATATTGCCGTCCCGCCCTCAGCATCGTAGGCGCGCACGCCTTCGAAAACACCCAGCCCGTAATGCAGGGTGTGGGTCAGTACATGGGTAGTGGCTTCACGCCAGGGAACCAGTTGACCGTCATACCAGATGACACCGTCACGGTCAGCCATTGACATCATTTTTTCTCCTGTAGGATTGTTACTGCTTTCCACAAAGCAGTGTATTCCAGATTTCAGTTACCTGCCGGGACAGGCCTCTTGCTGCTGTAGCAGGCATCATCGCCGGGCGTTTATTTAACTTAAGCTGGTAGCTTTTTTCCAGCCAGGCTGAAAAAGCGTCGCTTAATACCCGGTGTGTTTCCGGCTCAAGTAATTCAAGCTCCTTAAGCCTATCAAGCAGAGCGATTGTTTCCGTGTGCCGAGTCAGCTGCGGATACTCATTAGCCCAGCGTAGAACCATATATTGCACCATAAATTCGATGTCAACGATACCTCCATGACCTTGTTTAAGGTCAAATATTTCGCTATCAAGCACATTTTTTGCCCGACGCATCTTTTCTCGCATGTTGACGATATCAACTCGCAGTTTATCTTCATCCCGCCGGCGGCAGAGTATCTCCTCACGCAGCGCATTAATTGCCTGAGCA
>JAYEGM010000226.1:0-8275 GCA_034659075.1 Pseudomonadota bacterium | reverse complement strand
CTGTAACTTAATCATAATCTCTTCAACACTGATTTCTGATCCCGAGCGACCTGCCGCCGGATTGGAAACCACTGCAATCATCGCATAGTCCAGATCCAGTTCTCTCGCCAGTACTGCTTCCGGCATACCTGTCATGCCTACAATACTTGCACCATCACGCTCCATGCGATCAATTTCAGCAGCAGTTTCAAATCTTGGTCCCTGGGTAGCGGCATAGGTGCCGCCAGGTGTAACAGGAATCTTATTACTGTTTGCCGTATCAATAATGATTTTTCGCAGTTTTTCTGTATAGGGGTGGGTAAAATCGATGTGTTTGACCGGACCATTCTCACTGCCAAAATAGGTCTGTTTACGGTCGTAAGTGTAGTCAATTATCTGATCAGGAATGACCAGGCCTACAGGCTCAAGATTGCTATCAATACCGCCGACTGCATTGATAGCAATAATCTGCGTTACCCCAACCTGTTTCAGGGCAAATATGTTAGCCCGGTAGTTTACGCGATGGGGTGGGATGGTATGGCCGGGCCCGTGCCGGTTTAAAAACACCACATCCTTTCCGCTCATTTTGCCGAAAGTCAGTGCGCCGGAGGCTTCACCATATTTCGTTCGCGTCACTTCACGGTGAGTAATAGTCAAGCCATCAAGATTAGCAAGACCACTACCGCCTATGATTGCTGTCAGCATTTACTGCTCCCGGTTTCTCGTGTGGTCACCTCTATTCCATAGTATTCAGTCTGATACATATTCAGGAACCTGCCACCGCATAAATTTCTGGTAGATTACGCCAGTACCCCCGGTAGTCCATACCACAACCGAAGACATATTTATCGGGCACATCCACACCACTATATGTTACACCAACATCCACAGCCCTTGGACATATCTTTGTCGTCAGGACAGCACTTTGCACCTCAGCCGCACCGGCCTGTTTCAGCTTGTCAATAATCCCGGCCAGTGTTATTCCCTGATCAAGAATATCATCGACGATCAATACTGTTCTATCTGCCACCATAGCAGACGGTGGAACCAGCCACTTTAATTCATCACCCTGTAATTTATTTCGGTAGCGCGTAGCATGCAGATAACCTAGTTCTAAAGGGAAATCCAGGCGTTGCATCAGCTGCCCGCAGAGATATACCCCGCCCATCATGACAGGTACTAATAATGGATTGCTGTCTGCCATATTTTCAGAAATATTCTCAGCAAGCTGATGATAACTGTTCATCATAGTTGCTTCATCATGAATCAGTACTGCGTTTTTTCTGATCTGCTTAAGCTCTTCTGTAAATGCCGACATGTTATTGAAAATTATAAAAAACAGGATTAGCCGGATATTCCGCTACGCTGGTATGGATCATCCAGACGCTCAATATCGTCCTCTTCCAGATAGGAGCCAGTCTGTACCTCTATCACTTCCAGTACCTTATCAGTATGATTCGCCAGCTGATGAATCATGCCGGCAGGGATGTAAGTAGATTCATTCTCATTGAGTAGCAATTTTTCTTCACCGTGCACAATGCTCGCCTGGCCTTTTACTACCACCCAGTGTTCCGCCCTGAATTTATGCCGCTGCAGTGATAATACCGCACCCGGTTTCAGTGTTAGCCGCTTAACCTGATGCCCTGCGCTTTTCTCTAACACCGTATAGCTGCCCCAGGGCCGAAATGCACAGAGATGCAAACTGGCTTCGCTACGGCCACCTTTCTGCAGTTCTTTTGCCAGTACTCCAATCGCATGACTTTGGTTACGATCAGCTACCAGTACTGCGTCAGAGGTTTCAACAATGACAACATCTTGCAAGCCAGAAGCGACAAGCAAACGATCATGCGCATACAGCAGGCAGTCGCGTGTATCCTGCAGCAGCACATCGCCTTTACTGGCATTGCCAAGCTCATCCTGTTCCAGTTCCTGATGCAATGCTGACCAGGAGCCTACATCGTTCCAGCCCACGTCCAGAGGCGCCATAACAGCTTTATCAGTTTTCTCCATCACCGCATAATCTATGGAAACGGCAGGACAGCGGCTGAAGGCTTCCTCATCAAAGGCCTGGAAACCGTGGAAGTGCCGTTCTCTGTTTTGCCAGGCAAGCCGGCAGCATTCCAGGATCTCCGGCTGCCATAGTGCAAGTTCAGCCAGATAGGTTTTTGCCTGAAACAGAAACATACCGCTGTTCCAGTAATAATCCCCGGCAGCAACGTATTCAGCCGCTTTATCTTTATCCGGCTTTTCCACAAATGCATCAACATGAAAGGCATTGTCAGTAATCTTTTCTCCACAATGGATGTAGCCAAATCCTGTATCCGGCCTACTCGCCGGAATGCCGAAAGTAATCAGTTTGCCATCCTCAGCTAGTGGCAGCATAGCTTTTACTGTCTCTCTAAAGCCTTCTGCATCTCTGATCACATGATCTGCAGCAAGTACCAGCAGCGTAGCCTCTGCAGATACCTCCAGTGCCGCAATTGCCGCCATGGCTACCGCAGGTGCTGTATTTCTGCCCACGGGTTCAAGCAGAACATTGGCATTCTGCCAGCCTGTTTCAGCCAGCTGCTCAATAATCATAAAGCGATGTTCACGATTGCCTATTACAATCAGCTGTTCGGGCTGGCATAAGCCATCAAGGCGCTGCACGGTTTGCTGCAGCATAGTTTCATTACCCAGCAGATGGTGGAACTGTTTGGGGTAAAACTCACGCGACATAGGCCACAGGCGTGTGCCGGAGCCTCCTGACATAATGACCGGGACAATCAAATCATTCTCCTGTTATTTCTGTTATTTCTGTTATTTCTGTAACTGTAGCAGCTGTGCCTTCTTTTGCGCTATCTTTCTGCGTCATCTCCGGCACCAGCTTTTGTATGAGAGCTTTAAGTACTTCTTCATCAAATTCATCAATGGCCTGGTGAAAGGCATCCATGGTCTCTTCAAGCGTTTTCCAGTCAGTTTTACGGCTCTGCGCGAGCATTACTTTTTTATGACTGGTATCCGTCAAATTCTCGTCGCTATGAAATAATTCCTCGTGTAACTTTTCACCAGGTCGCAGGCCGGTAAATTCAATCTTGATGTCTTCTTCAGGAACTTTACCTGATAGCCGTATCATCTGCTCAGCCAGGTATAGCACTTTCACAGGCTCCCCCATATCAAGAACAAATATTTCACCGCCCTTTCCCATTATAGTGGTCTGCAGGATTAGGCGGCAGGCTTCGGATATGGTCATGAAATAACGTGTAATCTCTCTGTCGGTGACAGTTACCGGACCACCTCTTTGTATTTGCTGTTTAAATAACGGCACGACACTTCCTGTTGATCCAAGCACATTACCAAAGCGGGTTGTAATAAAGCGGCTCCTTGAACGTTCATCAAGTGTCTGGCAGATGATTTCAGAGACTCGCTTGCTTGCCCCCATGATATTACCGGGATTAACCGCCTTATCCGTCGACACCATGACAAAATCGCTGCAGCCGTACCTGTCAGCCAGTCGGGCTACATTCCAGCTGCCGATAATATTATTTCTGACCGCTTCCCTTACCTTATTCTCCAGCATCGGCACATGCTTGTATGCAGCCGCATGAAAAACTATATCCGGCTGGTAGCACCTGAATAGATATTTCAGCCCGGCTTCATCACATACATCACCCAGTTCACAGTTCAGTGCAAGACCGGGCTTTGCCTGCTGCAGTTCTTTTTCAATAGCATAAAGATTATATTCACTCTGATCCAGTACGATCAGGCGTTTAATATCAATCGCCGATATCTGTCGACACAGCTCAGATCCGATAGAGCCGCCACCACCGGTGACCAGGACCACCTTGTTGGTAAGCCGGTTTACGATTTCAGAGCGATCCAGCATAACTGGTGCCCGGCCCAGTAAATCTTCAATCTGCACTTCCCTGATCTCATTAATGCTGACCTTGCCGCTGACCAGCGACTGTAATTTTGGCAAGGTACGAAAAGGCAGGCCTGACAACTCACACAGTTCCACTATCCTGCGCATTTGACTGGAACTGGCACTGGGTAATGCCAGCATAATCAGGTCTGCATCCCATTGGCCGGCTACAGTGGAAATATTTTCTATGGTAGAAACCACGCGAATGCCATGAATCTCCTGCCCCTGCTTGCCCGGTGCATCGTCGACGAAAACGACAGGCGCATAAACAGCCGGCCGCATACGCAGCAAATCACGTACCAGGCCCTCACCGGCTGCTCCTGCACCGACAACCAGTACTCTTTCTGCTGTTTTTTTATTGAGATGATGATCCTTTGCTAAACGGTAACCGAGACGTGCTCCCCCAAGCAGCAGGATCAAAAGGATGGCGTCAATGATAAAAACTGATCGCGGTACATACTGCAGGCGTGTGAAAAAGAAGATCACTACTGCAGCGATGGCAGTTGACACCAGCACGGCACGAACGATGCGTGTTAAATCCGGTAAGGAAGCAAAACGCCATATCCCGCGGTAAAGCCCGAAATATACGAAGGTAGCGCCCTGTATCAATATCATTAAGGGCAGTAAATGAAGCGCTCTCTCCAGCAAAAGATCCGGATATTCACCAATTTTGTAGCGAATCCAGTAGGACAGCATCCAGGCAATCGGGATCATAATAATATCGTGTGCAAGCGCCGCCCACCGTGTTTTGAGCAGCCTCAGATATATACCGATTTTTGACAAGTGAAAAAGCCCCGTAGTCCTGTTATTTACGACAAATACGATTAAAGCGCGAGTTTATCAGAAACATCAGTGGAGCAAGTATTATCAAGCATGCCAGTAGAGCAATATTGGCATCAAGTATGTCAACAACTACCAGACTTGCCAGTACGGCAAGCAGAAGATTAATCACCATAACGGCAAGGCTCACCTGTGCATGACTATAGCCAGACTGAACAGCACGCTGGTAGAAATGGGAACGATGTGCCTGCCACCATCGCTCTCTTTTGATCATCCTGCGGAGCAGGGTCACACCCGAATCAGCGAGATAAACAGCATAAAGAATAAGGAAAGCTGAAAAGGGAATATCCTGACTACTGCTGCCGATCATGGCCATTATGGCAAAAAAGGCTCCCAGTGCGAGGCTGCCGACATCTCCCATGAAAATTATTGCCGGTGACCAGTTCCAACGCAAAAAACCCAGTGCCGCACCGGCCACAGCGATACAGATTATAGCGATGCTAATGGCCCCTGACATTGCAAACCAGTACGAAGTTGTTGCGCCAAGAATGATTGTTTCAACAGCAGAAATGCCATCAATCCCGTCCATGAAATTATATAGATTTGCCATCCATGTTATCCATAAAACAGATGACAGGATAATAGCTATCCCGGCTATGGAGAGCGTAAACTCAGGCGTCCCATACCAGGCCAGCCATGCTGTAAAAATAGTGGCTATCAATAACTGGAACAGAAAACGAATTGATGCCGGTAAATCATGCTTATCATCCTGCCAGCCAAGAACAGCATAGGCCAGGGTGGCAAGAACCAGACTGACCAGTAACGGTACCGGAGCATCGGGAAGAAACAGGGAGGCCACAGCAGAAAGCAGCAACACAATAATAATGGACAGCCCGCCACCACGCGGTGTCGGAACAGAGTGCGAACTACGGGCATTCGGAATATCCAGCAAGTCCTTCTTCAAGGCATATCGTCTAACACGTGATGTAAGCAGCCAGGACAACAGCGTACTGAAGAAGAAAGTTATAAAAATTAGCACGTTAGCCACAGTATCTGTTACCAGCTGCTGGCATAGGCGGACAGCTGAGATAGCCGTGCCTGTACCGGATCATACAACTGCTGATACCAGTAGACCGTTTTGCTGATTCCCTGCTCCATCGAATAGGGTGGTGTCCAATCCAGCGTATCACGAACATGTGAGTCATTTATAACCAGCGACTGCACCAGCCTGTCAACAGTAGATCGTTCACCGCCCACGGCAGCAAGCAGCTGCATCACCTGTAGCGATATCGGGAACAACTTCGGCGTAACACCCAGTCTGTCTGCCAGCATATTAATTAGCACAGGCGTTGACACACCCTCATCATCGCTGACAAGAAAGGTTTCCCCAGCAGCTGCAGGATGAACCAGCGACAGCGCAAGTGCATCGACCAGGTTTTCAAGATATATAAAGCTGCGCCTGTTATCTACCGCTGCCAGGGGCAGAGGTATGCCTTTTTCGACCAGCTTCATCAATCTGAGAAAGTTCGCCTTCACACCCGGGCCATAAACTAGCGGTGGACGTACAATAACTGTCGCCATTCCGGTTTTTGACTCAATCTCACGCAGGAGATTTTCTGCTGCAAGTTTGCTTTTTGCATAGCTTCCTTCAGGGTACAGAACCATATATTCTGTGACTGACTGGTCATGATTACTTGTCTCTCCATGCACTTTTACACTGCTGATATAAACAAAACGCTTAACCCCTGCGCTGGCGGCTGCTGTAGCCAGCCGCCTGGTAACATCAACATTCAAACTAGTACACTGCAGCCGTGCCTTTTCAGAGAGATTGCCTGCCCGCTCGTGAACATAACCCGCAAGATGTACCACTGCATCAATACCAGCAAGCATCTCCTGCCAGTCATGTACTTTACAAAGATCATCTATCACCACAGGCGTTACCTGACTTCCCAGCTGGTGCAACTGCCTTGCATCTCGAACAACAGCGTAGACGACACACCCTCTGGCGACAAGGTAGCGACACAGGAAAAAACCAATAAAGCCACCAGCCCCTGTCACCAGGATCTTTTTTTTCTTTAAATCTGACAGGACATGTTCATTTTTTTCAACCGCTACCGGCATGGTTGAAGGATGGTTGTAGCATGAGGTTTCCAGAAACCCCCTGGGGGAATAGGAAAAATCCTCAACAGCCTGTGTATGATCAAAACAGAGGTCTTCCTCCATTCGACCTATCATTGCCGGTGTAACATGGTGCAGGCCTGGCAGCATGGATGCCATGCTGGTCATTGCATTCATCAACGAGCGGTTAACGAAGCACATTCTGGGTTTGCGTCCAAGAAGACCGAATATAAACCTTACCATTTGCGTATAAGTCAACGTTTCGCCACCACTTAGATTATAATCCTGCCGATAGGTAGCCTCATTCTGCAATGCCTTTAGACAGGCATCAGCCAGATCATCCGCGTGCACAGGCTGGCGGTAACCATTACCCGCACCCGCCATAATGAAACACCCAAAATGGCGAATAAAGCTGGCAATAGAAAAAATATTTTTATCCAGACCACAGCCATAAACCATGGTCGGCCTGAACAGGGTCCATTGCACACCGTAGTTCTCACATTCTTCAATCAGCCTGTCTTCGGATTCGGCAAGTCGGCTGGCAAGCTTTCTGTCTGCATCATTGCTGGACTGAAGCTTTGTGAAGCGACTGGTAGAACTGAAAAAAATCAACCGCTGCATACCCTGATCAGCCATTTCATTAATTTTTGTTGCCAGCAGCCATGCAGGTGCCAGGGAAATCACCGATACAGTGTCATCCGGCAAGTTCAGTTCATCCTCTGACTCAAGATTCAGCTCAGACCATTCCAGTTGATTGATAGAGGAGCTTTCTACCTTTTTTCTGCTTGTTGCCGTCACCGGGTAGCCCGTATTAATCAAACGGGGGATGAGAAAATGCCCAATCTGACTTCTCGCACCTAAAATCACTACACGACCATTTGATAGACTATCGGTCATCTTGAACTGAAGAAATGAGGCGTCGAGATTATCCTCTGCAGATGAAACAAATATCGCTTTAATACGTTTGAATGATCTGCCCAGAAAGTCAGTAAAAATGTGGAAGATGTGCTTGATTACCAGTGCAACAAATCGGAACCAGACACCGAGTGCAACAACAATTGTCAGAGGCCAGGGATAATGATGCAGGAAGAACTTATTATAATAACGCATCATTCCCTTGTGCATATGCCACATCACCCGCAGCGGACGCTGTTTACTACTGAAGCCCTGGTAATGTGTCACTTCTATATCTGGTGCGAATATTACTTTGTAGCCCTTCAGATTAAAACGCATGCACCAGTCAAGGTCTTCACAATGTAGAAAATACCCTTCATCAAGCGGGCCGACATCATCCAGCCCCTCGCGGCTAACCAGCATCAGGGAACCCGATATTGCATCAACAGGTACTGCCATTTCTGGCAACGGCTCACTGGACATATCAAAGCCCTGCAACCACTCGGCGGATTGTGTGAAATGTGATAAGCCGAGAACCCGCACGATGGTTCGCCAGGGGGTCGGCACTCTACGCCTGCAGCCTTTTTGCTCAGTACCATCCGG
>JAYEGM010000225.1:0-8279 GCA_034659075.1 Pseudomonadota bacterium | reverse complement strand
GCATGCCCCTTCTTCCGGGAAAAAAGTCAAAATAGATCGGCTGGATACGGGCTATTGGGATGATCACTTCAAATCGGCAGGCAGGATTTCAGAATAACGGTTTTCGGTTTTCGGTTTTCGGTTTTCCGTAATACGTAATACGTAATACGTAACACGTAACACGTAACACGTAACACGTAAAACCTAACTCGTCTTTAACATTTCATCAGCCTTCGCCGCAAACTGCTTGCGTTTAAACAGAAACTGAATTCGCCCACCCCCAAGCTGCTCCCATAACACTGCTGCGCGTGCGCCGGCCAATAACAGGCAGCGAATGCGATTAACAATTTCCTCCTGTTGCAGGTAATCCGGATTTCCCTTCACAATGATACGCGGTTGCAGTGTGCTTATGGTTTCGCTATAGATATCAGCAAAACGGGCAAGCAGGGTAGCGTTGATCCCTGCATCCTGCTGCATAGATTCGAAGTAGTCCTTCTGACGCTGTACACCCTGGATTAGCCCGGTTAATTTCTCAAGCAGTTCCGGACGGCGCAGCATTTTATGCGTTAAATGCATAAGGCTGAATACGTAGGCCAGAATGGCCAGATTGGTTTCACTTTTCTCGCCACCGGAAAACCCGGCCAATGTTCTCAGCCCAAGCGAAACACCTTCTGTTCCGGAGAAGACAGACGGCACATCATCGGCATCTATCTTAAACAGGCTTTCTATACTGGCATGCGTGGCTTGTTCATCTGCTCTGCCCGTGGTCGCCAGCTGATGCACCAGTGCAGTGGACTGAAAAATACCTGCCAGTGCAAGTGTCCGGTCTGTTAGCGAGGCAGCCATCAGCTTATCTGTACCTGAACATCTTCATTTTCCGGCTTGTCCTGAATGTGCTTCCAGGCTATACGCTCCATCAAATAGCAAAGGCAGTCCATGCGAATGATATTGCTGTCATCTGTCAGCATGGCAGGCATCACGGGTAATTTAAAGCTATAGTCCTCGCCGTCACGTATAAAATATTCGTCAGACCGGTCCTTTCCATGCTCATCCCAGGCCTCAAGAAAGGCATCCGAGCCTTCTTTTATTCGGCAAAAACACACACCTGAGGCAATTTCAGAAAAATTCATTGAACTCAGGTTATTATCAAACACTATGTCTGTCTCGCTACCCCTACCTGCACCATTAAACGAGAAACTGTAACGACTGGGTATTTTTATGATGGAAACAAGATGATACAAATCCATATCATGTTCCGGTAACGGGTGCTCGGGAAAATGTGACAGGTGTAAGCAGGCATCTATATATTCCAACGCGTGTTCAACCCCGTGCCGATCACCCGGCAACCCGCATTCCAGAGTTACCGCCGGACAAAATTCCGACATAGCCCAGGTACTGGTGGTATCCGGTTTAATTGTATAAACGACAGTGCGATTAAACAGCGTAGCCAGATGATAAAAATCATTATCATGCCGGCAGATGAGGGCGAAATGTGGGTTTTTGCCGGTGTTGTTGTGCACATCAACAGCGGCAAAGACCTGCCTTTTACGCATTTCCTGCATCACCTGATGCGTCATCTGATGCTCTGGCGTATCGCCATAACCCCATATACGATTGTAATCCGGCTGACCGGGCAAGGCACGCAGATTCTGTTCGGCTGCCGTGACATTACCGATAAAAATGGAAAGTGAACGTGGCAGTTTTCTGTCCTGATAGCGGCGCAATATCTGCTGCATTACCAGCAGGCCGGTAAACTCATTGCCGTGCAGCATAATGCTCAGAAACAGGCTTTCTTTACGATGGCCTTCAAGATGAATTAATACCGGCCCACCAAGCAGCTTAAGCAGACCTGCCGAATCGACCTCCAGCAAACCTTCCGGTATTTTATACAACACCCTGAAACCTAGATTGACCATTCGTGCACCGGTCTGGAAGATTGCTGATTTTTGATATATTCCTCGGTCATTTCCTGCATACTGCAATTGTGATGGTAAAAGTACTTACGCTGCCAGCTTGTACCATTCTGACCTGATTCAAGACGTGCCTCAATGACACCGAGATACCTGTCGATATCAGAATCATCTATCGCCAGGGCTGCCAGACCAGACCGGGCAGATGGCAACAGATGGTTTATCAGCAATTCACACACATTGAGCCTTCCTCTGCCAGGCCAGTCGATATCAGCTTCCAGGCCGTGCTCTGCCACCCTGTAAAAATCATCTTTTACCTGACTAAAATCGAGCTGTGACTCCGGGGCCAGCTTTTCATTGGCCAGGCTCGCGACCAGACCATAATAGAGTGCGGCATTCGCTATCATGTCTATGATAGTTGGCCCGGCAGGCACTACCCGTTGCTCGATACGAAGATGATAGCCCGTCTCATCCACACCTATCAGCGGACGATTCCAGCGCCAGATGGTGCCGTTATGCAAACGTAGATGCCACAGCTGTTTTTCATCCCCCTCACTCAAGGTTGGCAATAATACAGGATACAGAGCAATATTTTCTTCATACATCTCAAAAATAGAATCCTTACACCAGGCGTGGCCGAAGGTGACTCGTGAATGTCCGGTATGACCTGTGGCCCCTTCATTATCCGTATTTACTGCCTGCTCAAACAACGGTATCCGCGACTCTGACCAGAGATCCTTACCAAAAAGGAAAGGGGAATTTGCGGCGGCTGCAAGTAATGGTGCCGATGCCTGAACTGAAGCATTGAAATAGCGCACGGCTTGCTCAGCTTTTACCTGTAAGTGGATCTGGAATGATGTTGCAGCAGCTTCCAGCATGACATCGTAATGACTGCTTTGCAGATGATCACGGCCGCTGATGTCAAGCCTTATTGGAAAACCCCGACGTAATCTAAGCACCTGCTCATTGAGCGCACGGTAGCGCTCTATTTCAGACATATTGTCCATTGTAAGATGCGCATCATCAAGCACTGGCAGCGTTCCCATCATGACAATACGGGTATCCAGTGTAGCAGCCACATCTGTGCATGACTGCCACAAAGCGGATAGATCCGACTGCATCAGGCTAAATACATTCCCCTTTAATTCATGCGGCTCAGAATTCAATTCAACATTAAACCGAGACAGTTCGTGGACTACCAGGGGGTTCGACAGGCGATGAATAAAGTCCTGATTAACGGCCGCCGGCTGCGTAGCTCGATCCACTAGCCAGGCTTCAAGCTCGTAACCACCGACCTCATGAGTGGACAGGAAGCCATTGCTATCGAACAGTTCACGCAACAGGCCTGTTTCACGTATCAGCCTGTGCTGAAATTTCTCAAAGTCTGCAGCTGTGAACTGTGAATTTTCTATCTCCTGACCCATCTGTTTTCTCTATGAACTGTTCCTGTTATGCCTGATTATATCGTTAAAAAAGGCGGATTCTTTCTCCAGCGCATCAATACGGGTCTGCAGACTCCTGAAACCATGCCCCTCTCCGGGGTACTCAATATACTGATGATGAATCCCGCGTGACTGCAGGCTCTTTACCAGCTCACGGGAGAGTTCAGGCGGAACCACTTTATCTTCCAGTCCCTGAAACACGATCATCGGGCTTTTTAATGCTGCCATATCATGCAACGGTGAACGATCATAATAAGGGCTGCCCGGCTGGTCTGATTTTGATCCCTGATACGGTGCGGCCAGCAAACCATCGAGATAATGGGCTTCAAATTTATGGGTGGACTCCATCAGGGTCACCAGGTTGCCAATACCGTAATAACAGGCTCCGGCACAGAACAGGTCCGGGTATAGCGTCAAGGCCCTTAACACAACATAGCCTCCGGCACTGCCACCGCGTATACAGACCTGTCGTGGATGAGCAAGATTTTGCTCAATAACATATTCGACAGCTCTCGCCACATCACTGCTATCCATTAAACCCCATTGACCCTGCAAGGACTGGCGGTAACGGCGGCAATAACCTGTACTGCCGCGATGATTCACATCGAGTACAGCAAAACCACGCCCGGTCCAGTACTGGCGCTGATAATTCAGCGCACTGTCGCAGCGAGAGGTGGGCCCACCATGCACCATCACCAGCAGAGGAGGTTTGTCACCTGCCGGGGCCTGATAATGGCGGTTTTTCGGTGGGTAATACCAGGCATGCGAATACTCCCCGTCAGAGGTGGGATAGGTCAGATGCTGCGGCACACTGATGTCAGAATCAACCATCAGCGGGTCAGCTGAAGACTTTTTACTTATTTCTTTATTGGCTGTTGTGCAGACATGTACCGCTGCTACCCGGCTAAAACTGGCAGCCGTATAAACGACTGCCCCTTCTGCTGCCAGAGAAAGTTGAGACAGGTCTGTCGAGTATTCATCACTGAATACACTGACTGCAGAATTCATGAGGTTAATCTCGACTAGCTGATCACTGCCATCCCGGGTTCGAACAGCAACTATGTGCTCATCGTCCGGCACAACATAACGCTGTTGGCCAAATACCCAGTGTGCTTCGCCGTATTCGCCATCATCGTCAGTAATGCGCTCTATCGACTGCCCGTCCCAGGCAAACAAGTCCCAGCAATCCGCCTGTAAATCTCTTTTATCATCCCGGCCATCCAGTGCGAAGAAAAGCCGTCCGGCTGGCGAGTATTGCAACTGGCAAACTGCGCAGGCAGTACTACCGGCGATGATTTCTATCGAGGATGGCTCTACAGAAAGCTGCCCCTGCTCTTCCCTCAGGCTGCCAGTTTTTAGCAGACTGCCATCCCAGGGCATTTGCGGGTGGTACCATTCTATCCAGGCAAGCTGTGTGCCATCAGGCGAAATTACAGGATTTGCATAAAAGTCAGCGCCGCTGACCAGCACATACGGCCTGGCAGGCAATTCATCCCGCAGTGACAATGCACATAGCAGGTTCTCATTTTCACCACCGTTTAGCGGATGCTCCTGCACGAAAACCAGGTAATTGCCATCCGCTGTCAGCTGGAAATCGATAGCCATATCCTGACTACCTGTGGCAGTCAGCACCTCCGGTACCGCCAGTGGTGAGAGTGCCTGTTTGTATATTCGCCGGTCGGTATCGTTACTGAACCAGACATGCTCATCGGCCAGCAGGAAGGCCTTGCCGCCGTATTCATGCACCCGACTGCGCATATTAAAGCCATCCGCTGTCAGGGTTTCTTTTGTTCCGTCAGAAAACTGCCTGACCAGCACGCAGCGACCGCCCTCGGAGGCCAGCTGTTCGAGGATGTAAAGCTGATCTTTATAACAGACAGGATACTGCGGCAGTGAAGCCTGTGAGTAGAGCTGCCGCGGGTCCAGCTTTGCTGGCCACTGAATATACGGGAGTATTTCTACAGGCACAAAGAGTAACCTTTTCAGACCGATTCAATAAAGATGACTTTAATTTACTGCCGTTTCAATTGCCCGGCAAACCTGATCAAGCTGATCCTCTGTCATATCGGGGAATACAGGCAGAGATACCACTTCATTGCCCAGAGCAACAGAAACAGGGAAATCAGCAGCAGTGTATTGCAAATGTTGATAGACCTCCTGCAGGGCTAGCGGTGCCGGATAGCATGTCGAATTGCCAATTGAGTTATCCATTAGTGCCTGCCGTATCGCGTCAATTTCTGTACTGCGGATAGTATAGAGATTAAAAGCATGCGAGCCCTGTTGAGGACGGGCGGGACAAATAATACCCATTCTTGCCAGCCTCTCATCATACAGACCGGCAATACGCTGGCGAGCAGCGATATTATCGTCCAGTTTTTTTAGTTTAAGACGCAGCAGTGCCGCCTGTACTTCATCAAGACGACTATTCATACCTACTTCATCATGCTGGAAAGCGGCAGCAGCACCATGGTTGCGTAATTTCAGGACCGCTTCTGCAATCTCGTCACTGTCAGTTGTCAGCAAACCTCCATCGCCATAGCAGCCCAGCACCTTGGTTGGATAAAAACTGAAACAACCGGTATTGCCCAGGCTGCCGACGCGCTGTCCATTATGTTTCGCACCGAATGCCTGTGCGGCATCCTCTACCACTGCAAGATCGTATTTTTCAGCAATTGCATTGATGGCAGTCATGTCGGCCGGATGACCAAAAAGGTGAACCGGAATAATGGCACGGGTTTTTTCCGTTACGGCCTGCTCAACAAGCACTGGACTGATATTGAAGCTATCGGCTTCGATATCAACAAATACCGGCCTTGCACCAACCATATCAATGACTTCAGAGGTAGAAAAAAAGGTATACGGCGTAGTGATCACCTCGTCACCCGGGCCGATTCCCAGCGCGCGCAAGGACAGGTACAGAGCATCCGTTCCATTTGCCACACCGATGGCATGCCGGGTGCCGATAAACTCTGCCGCTTCTTTTTCAAAGGCATGGACATTCGGCCCCAGAATCCAGCTGCCGCGTGCGCCATCTTCTGTAATCATGGCGAACCACTCATCTTTAAGAGCATTGAATTCCTGACTCAGGTCGAGATAGGGTACGCCTTCATGTTTTGTCATGTTCCTTGTTCCTTAATAATGTCGGTCACCTGCATGGCTACACGCAGAGCCTCCATGCCGTCCTCCCCACTCACCAGTGGCTTACTGCCATCGCGGACGACTTCAATAAAATGCTCCAGTTCGGCATCCAACGGCTGGCTGGGTGTAATACTGTGCGTCTCATAGACAATCTCGGGGAAATTCTGACCCTCAGGAATATCCCCCGGGTAGGCGACTTCCAGCTGTTGATCGACAAAATTAATAGCCCGGTAGCTGTTGCGGCCAAAAACTCTGATACGCCTGAATTTCTTACTGGATACCCGACTTGCCGTAACGTTGGCTACAGCACCGTTGCTGAATTCGAGCCGGGCATTCGCTATGTCGACATGATCAGTCAGTACCGGCGTGCCGGTAGCCGAAATAGAAGTCAGTTTTTCACCCACCAGAGACAGTACGATATCGATATCATGAATCATCAGATCGGTGACCACATCAACGTCCGTAGCCCGCTCGACAAACGTCCCGAGCCTGTGGGCTTCGATGAATCGTGGTTCATTAACATGATCAGCCAGTGCCATGATACCGGCATTAAAGCGCTCAAGGTGCCCAATTTGCAGTGTGGCGCCATGCTCACGCGCAGTTTCTACTATCACTCTGGCATCCTCCAGAGTCGATGCCACCGGTTTTTCCAGCAGCATATGGATGCCTTTTTCCAGATAGGGAACTGCAACCTGTCTGTGCAAAGAAGTTGGTACGACAACGCTTACAACGTCAACCTTTTCGAGTAAGGCCATTGGGTCGTAATAGGCACGGGTACCGTATTCAGCCGCGACCCGGTCTGCCGTCTCACGGTCCGTATCGGCGACGCCTACCAGATCAACACCTTCCATGTCATTGTATATTCGGGCATGAAAGCGGCCCAGATATCCGACGCCGATAACCCCTACGCGTAATGCTTCACTCATAATGCAATTCTAACCTGTTCTAACCCGTTGGTAGCTCATGTTAAGCTTTGTTCTCTGTGGAAAACCACAATCCCGCTATTTTAATCGATTTCTCGCCCAAGGTAACCCGTAATGATTGCCCATGCTACAAATTCCCGCTGCATACTCATCACAGGTTGTTCCAGTGGCATAGGCCTGGCCATTGCAGCAGACTTACATCAGCGCGGATACCGGGTCTTCGCCAGTGCACGAAAAAAGCAGGATGTCGAAAAAATTCAGCAGTTGGGTCTGAATTGCGTGCAGCTGGATCTGGCAGACACGAATTCAATACAACAGGCAGTAAAGTGGGTCCTGGGACAAACCGGCAACCAGCTGCATGCACTTATCAACAACGGCGCCTACGGTCAGCCAGGTGCCGTTGAAGACCTGAGTACCGATGTATTACGCCGCCAGTTTGAAAGCAACCTGTTCGGCACCCATGAACTGACACGGCTTCTTATCCCCAACCTGAGACAGCAGCCACGCAGCCATATCATTCAGATCAGTTCGATACTGGGATTTATCTGCCTGCCCTATCGCGGGGCCTACAATGCCAGCAAATATGCCCTGGAGGCACTGACTGATACTATGAGACTGGAGCTTGCCGGCAGCGGAGTATATTTAAGCCTGATCCAGCCCGGTCCTGTCACCAGCCGTTTTCGGGAAAATGCCTACAGGGCATTTACCTCTGCGATCAATCCTGAAAACAGCATTCACAGAGCAGCCTATCAAAAAGAAATAAAACGCATGCAGTCAGACAAGCCGGTTCCCTTTACCCTGCCAGCCGATGCGGTACTGGAAAAAGTCATTCATGCGCTGGAAAGTAAAAAACCCCGTATCCGCTACACAGTGACAAAACCTGCTCA
>JAYEGM010000224.1:0-8297 GCA_034659075.1 Pseudomonadota bacterium | reverse complement strand
ATGAGACCGAATAAATATTTCCGTCCTTCTTATGGCATCTTTTGCCGCCAAATCGTCGGCAAGGGTGCGTACATGCTGTGGACGAAAATCAAAGCCGCGGCCGACACCCGGGTAGATTATTAACTGTGGCTTCATGCCATTTTCCTCAAGTGTTTCAATACCAGCGATAATAGGGCGTATTCTCTGGTACTGGTCATGCTCTCCCAGAAACACCAAAACGGGTAATTTCAGATCCTCAAGCTCAGGGGCATACTGGTATATTTGCATAGGTTCGGGTGCATTCGGGTCCTGCCAGTGAGGATAGGAGGAAACATAACAGGCGATATTTTCCTGTTTCTTATGTGTTACCAGGGCCTTCAAGGTCATATAGCCGCCACGAGTGTGGGAGACAGTACAGGCCTTGTTACCAATGATGCCGGGCAGCTTCAGTAAAACATCTATTCCTTTGGCAACATCTGAGTCGACAGCGTCGTCATGTTCCATCGGGAAAGGTTCTATAAAGCGGCCACTAAAGACATCCGGGGCCAGCACAACAAAGCCTCTGGCGGCTAGTCGCCTGGGAAGTAACAAGGTCAAATCGTCCAGTCCGCGGCGGCCATGCTGAAAAAGGACAGGCAGATATTTTCCCGGCTTTTCAGGGCGGAAAACATACGCGGGGATCTCTGTATCACCATTTTTATATGTGATAGTTTCCATTTTTACTTTATAGCTATTCGGGCTGTCTAATTTCCCCTCTTCCCACCATGCATCATCCCACCACAGCTTTTCCTTATCCTGCGGATACTCGGTGGTCACCCATGGCTCATGAGAGGCAAGGATCTGTTGTGAAAAAATCATTAGCACGGTGGCCAGGATTGCTTTAATCATTTCTTTCTCCCGAGGATTATTTATGCTTTCCTGAACTCAATATAGCATCTGCAGAATTAATGGAGCTACCCTCAAGGCTGCAGGCGTACCAGTTTTCCATTTTTTGCATCGGTAAGCAGGTAAAGGGTGCCGTCAGGGCCGTTGTGCACATCCCGTATCCGGCCAATTTCTTTCTTCAGCAGGCGTTCTTCATGCAATATTTTGTTGCCGTCCAGTTCCAGTCTCACCAGCAGCTGGAATTTTAACGAGCCTATAAACAGGTTTCCCTGCCAGTCCGGAAATTTATCACCGTTGTAGAAGGCCATGCCGGAAGGCGCGATAGAGGGTACCCAGTAGTGGATTGGCTGCAGCATGCCGTCTTTGTGTGTTCCGTCACCGATATCATCACCGCTGCCGTACTCCTTGCCAAAAGTGATGACCGGCCAGCCGTAGTTTTGGCCTGCTTCGATGATATTCAGTTCATCGCCGCCCTGCGGGCCGTGTTCGTGAATCCATAGCCTGCCGCTGGATGGGTGCAGAGCTGCGCCCTGGATGTTTCGATGGCCATAGCTGTATATCGCTGCCTGTTTATCTTTTTGTCCGACATAAGGGTTGTCGTCGGGAATGCTGCCGTCATCATGCAGGCGAATTATTGACCCTGCATGGTCATTCAGCTCCTGGGCACGAAAGCGTTCACCACGATCACCGAGGGTGATGTACAGGTAGTTGTTGCGGTCAAACACCAGCCGTGAACCGAAATGCCTGCCTGAGGTGCTCTTCGGCTGAAGCCGGAACAGGGTTTGCCAGTCGCTTATTTTTCTGTCGGCAAGACGGCCGCGACTCACTTCGGTGCTGATTTTATTGCCTGATCCCGCAGTATAGGAGAAATAGATCCAGCCATTGTTTGCGTAGTCAGGATGCAGGGCTATATCAAGCAGGCCGCCCTGGCCCTTTGCAGCAATCGCAGGAAGTCCTGCTATCGCTTCAGGCAGCAGCTTGCCCTGTTCAATGATTCTGAGACGACCCGGCCTTTCTGTCACCAGTATGCTGCCATCCGGCAGAAATGCCATGCTCCAGGGGTGTTCCAGTCCGTCTACCAGGGTCGAAATGGTGAAGCGGGTGCTGGAGGTCGTGTCGCCAGCATCTGTGTAGGCGACGGGCAGGTAACAGAAGAAAAGCAGTAAAAGGAGTAGCGGCCTGATAGATGCCCCAGGGGGCATCAGACTAATTCTGGATATGTCAGGCCCTGGATTCAACATGATTATTCATGAATTAAGTAGAGGTGTGCTGTTTGTTAAAATCCTCAGGGCGGCCTGTTAATCAGGGAATAGCACCGTCTTCAGTTTTTTTTTCAGTTTCGTCCTCTTCATCATCGTCTGGCAGCACCATTAATTCTTCAAGTTTCAGGCCGGTCAGTCCGTGAATGGTTTTCCATAAATAATAAAGTACACCGAACATCATGATCATGGAGGGAATAGCAATCATCGGGTAGCTGACCAGGGTAAGTCTGCCCAGTTCTTCATTAAAGGCAGGGCTGCCGGTCGGACTGGTTACAATCCATTTAGCCATGATGTAGTTCATCACCGAGGAGAAGAAGAAGGTGCTTGCTAGCATATAGGTGGCATTAAGCAGCCTTTTATCAAAGGTCTCTACATGCCCCTTTTCCTCCAGCGCTGTGTGGATCCTGTCCACCTGCATGATCTTCGGGTTATACAGCAGCGAGCGGATAAGCGGGTATTTTGTACGGGTGGAGACTAGTACGGCAATACCAATAATACCGGGTACAGCAGCTTCCTTGACCGCAAGCCATTTCAGGTCGAGTTCAAGCAGTCCAATACCACCTGTGAGCAGAACACTGACCAGTCCAAGCAGGGCAATGAAATTGAACTTCCGATAGCGGATAAGTTCAAATAGCCCCCAGCCGAGGGGGAAGGCAAGAGCGGCAATAAGGCCACGGGCGGCACCAAGATCCTGGTCGCCGCTGAACTTCATTAATATGATAGAAGGGATGACGATGCTGACCAGCAGATCGATCATCGGACGGGGTTTGTGTTGTGGCCTTTTTGACGTGATATTTTCCATAGTATCCATGCGTAACTAAAGTAACTGAAATCTCTAACCACCTGCTAGTCAATGAGTTTGGTGAATGATAGAAATGTCTATAATAGATAGTGTAGTTCGAAGGTGAGGATTATACCATTACAGCCAGTCCGGAACACAGGCAGCCTTAACCCTTCAGGAAGGTCTGATCAATTCATCTATCGTCAAGAGCCTTCAACCAGCCGCCGGTTGCCTGTACGGGTGTCTGCTCGCCTTTCATGTTAACCCAGACGGCCAGTCCTGTGTGGTTGGCATATTCTTTTTTTATCCGGGGAAGATTCACCTGCCATTGGCCATCGTTGGAACCTTCACGAAGGTAACCCAATACGACAAATTCCTGCTTTAGCCGGCGACCGGCGTTTTCTCCACTGTGGACATCAGATTTCAGATTAAAACCAAGTACGGCGACGTTTAATTCCCATTCGGTAATTTTCTTGTCAACGGGTGAAAATACGGCGCTAATTTTGTTACCTTTGAGGACTACGTCCAGATTTCCAACAATTTCACCAGTAGTTGGCACGCTACGCCTGTAGTGCCATTTTTGCCATTCCCTGCCGTTAAGCATCATGCCTGGGGTATAAACAGTGCGTATGTTGCCCAGTTGCCTGTATTCCCTTTGTCTCAGGCCATAGTCATTTCTTGCAAAGGGATCTTTCCAGCCGATGTAATCCCAGTAATCTACATGGAAGGCGACGGGCACAAATTGTTTCCACAGCTGTGAATTAGCTTTTAGTGAAGCCATCCATTTCTCCGCTGGAGGGCAGCTGCTGCAGCCTTCAGATGTGTACAGTTCAAGCAGAGTGACCTTATGGGCACTGCTGAAAAAATGTTTGTCCATTGCATGGCTTTTTGACTGTGTGGCGATAACTAAAAAGAAAAGCATCAGCAATAAAGGGTTTCGTATCAGTGTATTCATGATTTTTGTGATTGCCATGGGGTAGATATCTTTTAATAGAACTTAAGCTATAGTTAAAAGTTTCATTAACCCGTGTTGTGGAGGGTTATTGCTGGCCTTGCAGGGAAAAAGCCTATCTGGAACAGGAGGCTATGGAGTTAAATGGCTTTTTGTGATTATAATCGGCTAATTTTTTCCTTTTCCATAAAAATCAAATAATACAAACAATGTGGGATATATTATGAAGATTCAATCCGTGCTCTCCCGAGTGCTGGCTATTGCATTATATGTTGGTATTTCAGGCCAATCACTGGCAGATACTCCTGGCCCCACATCAGATGAATACCTCAGAAACACCGGGCTCGCAACCATCAACGTAGAACCGGCCTGGAGCAGTACTACCGGTAGTGGGGCGACAGTTGCCAGCCTTGACACAGGCGCACGAGTCAGCCACTTTGAGCTGCAGGGAAGACTTGCTGCCGGGAGTAGTGGCGGTGATGTAGATGGTGCTGGTCACGGTACATCCATCGCTGGCATTATCGCTTCAAACTTCAATAATCAGGGAACTGTTGGTGTTGCATATGATGCGCAGGTTCTGTCTATAGGCATTGCAAATTCAAGCCGTTTTGCAGGAGCAGATAGTGCTGCAGCAGGATTTAATATCGCCGCATCCCGTGGTGATGTGAAGATCATCTCATTTACGGTAGGCACGATATTTTCAGAGCCGCTGAATAGTTCAATTATCAATGCAATGAATGTGGGCAAGGCCGTATTTATCAGGGCTGGAAATGACTTTCAGGCAAATCCTGATGTTCCACCATCCGTTTATGACCAGTTCAATGGCCGCGGCATTATTGTCGGTGCGTATAACCCTAATACGGGAACAATCGCCGATTTATCCAATAAGGCAGGTGGTGCGGCCAATGTCTATCTGGCTGCTCCGGGTGTCGGAATTGTTGCGCCCGGAAATGCTAGTGACGACGCTTTTGTTGGCTGGACAGGCACATCTGTAGCTACTGCACATGTTGCTGGTGCCGCCGCACTACTGTTGTCGCAAAACCCTGGACTTTCGAACCAGCAGATCGTTGAAATCCTGTTAAACAGTGCTACGGATATTGATGCTCCCGGTGTGGATGCCATTTCCGGGCATGGTCTGTTAAATGTTGCGGCTGCTGTTGGTGCACAGGGTGGCGTTAAGTCATCAACAGACTCCTCTGGAGCTGTTATTGGGGTTGTTGCCCTGGCTGCAGCTGCCGCAGGGGGTTATTTCTGGATAAAAAATAAAAAAGCAAAAGAGAGTCTGGAGACAGCACTGGTATTTGATAGCTATGATCGTCCGTATATCATGAATTTAAATCAGGCATTAAATGTAAAAAACGAAACGCCAAAATTATTTGATGTGATGAACATGTTTGATCGCCAAACGCGTACTGTAGATGTAGCCATGTCAGAGAGTCTTTCATTGTCTATGCACACGCGTACAGCCAATCCGACAGATTACATTTTTCTGAAAGATTCCGATCCTTTTCTTGAGAATGATGACGAGATAAGGGATGAAGATCTGTCATTGAAAATGACTGGTAATTTCAACAATGGCTTATCATTCAATATGCAGCATAACTATGCTCCTTCCAGCGGTTTTGACCATGTCGACAATCTTTCGCTAAGTGAAAACTTTATCTGGTCCAGCTCTTACGGCTCTCAGTACATGGGCTTTAGCAGTATTGCCGATAGCATGAGTGTAGGGTATCAACCGAATAAAAAGGTGGCCTTCAAGTTTGGTGCAAATCGTCTCGATGATGGCCTGGAGCATGGGCTAAGCAGCGAATCAGCAATGTTGCAGGGCAGTTATTTCCCGACAGAAAAAACGAGCGTATCACTGCGTGTGAGTAATCTGTACGAGGATGGCAGCCTGTTAGGTGGTGCATCCGGTGGGGCTTTCAGTGTTGCACATGCTAATACGACGGCAATAGGCCTGACTGGAAAGTACAGGGTGTTCGAGAAGTTTTCCTTATTTGCAAGTTTCACCCAGGGTTATACCGGTGTGAAGGAGCAGCAAGGGTCATTCCTGCAAGGCTTCTCAGGCCTCGGCAGCCAGTCATGGGGGACAGGAGTCATTGGCAGCAATTTGTTCTGTTATAACGATCGTGCAGGTTTTGCTATCTCCAGTCCACTACGTATCAGTAGCGGTGATGCTGACCTGATCGTGCCACAGTCACTCGACAGTTCTCGTAACGTTGTTAGCAGTCAGACACGGGTATCCCTGTCTCCGGAAGGTAAGGAAATTGATTTAGAAGCCTTCTACAGGATGAACCTGAATCGTCGTACTCAAATCGGCACCTCGTTGGCTTACCGCAGCACCCCGGAAGATGCAAACTATTTCGGTGAAGGTCTATCCGTGTTCACGACGGTTGGTTTAATGTTCTAGTCGTCGGGATGAAATATATTATGTCATGTGCATCAGATATCCACTGGAGATGATTTAAATGATATCTTGTTCAAAAGTATTCAGGACTTCTGCCTTCACCATACTATCCATTTATTTGCTTGTTTGGAGTCAGAGCCTGATTGCGGCTGAAAGCAGCAGTGATACGATTAAAATCCTTGCCCTGGGTGACTCCATTACCCAGGCAGAAAGTAACCGCGCAAGTTTTCGCTACCCTTTGTGGAAGAAGCTGGTTGATGCTGGCATAAATGTTGATTTTGTCGGTTCCATGAACCGCCAGTTTGGCCAGTATAATCCGGGGCCGCCACCACATGATGACTACAGGGGGCACAAGTTTGACCCGGATCATGAAGGGCATTTTGCCTGGACTGCCGATGAAATTATCAGGGGAAGAAACTTTGATAATGGTTCCGGTGCAGGGCGTCTGCAGGACTGGCTGTCTAAATACGATGTTGATATCGTAATGATTCATCTGGGGACAAATGATGCGTTTATGCGGCAGGACAATCAGTCAACGAGTGAAGAGCTGAAGCATATTGTTGCATTGTTAAGAGATGACAATTCAAAGGTCATCATTCTGCTGGCCAGGCTTATTCCGACGAGCCGCGCACCCCAGGATATAAAGGCTGTCGTTTCATTGAATGAGACCATCGTTAAGTTATCCAGGTCGCTGGGTACATCCGGATCACCGGTTATTCTTGTCGACCAGTTCGCAGGGTTCGATGGTGAAGCTGATCTGTACGACAAAGTTCATCCAAATACTCAGGGTGAAGAGAAAATGGCTCAAAAGTGGTTTGATGCGATTCGGCGTGCTTTAAAAAAATAATTTCTGAAACTATTCCCTGGTCTTGATTACCTTTGCCGGCACGCCGGCGCAGATTGCATTAGCGGGAACAGATTTATTGACCACGGCCCCAGCCCCGGTAATGCTTCCACTTTCCATGGTTACGCCACCCAGAACAGTTACCCTGGCACCCAGCCAGATATTATCTTCAAGAGTAATGCCGCCATCCGGGTTGATTCCCTGTTCACGGATAGGGACATCCAGTTGATCGAAATGATAATTCCCACCGGCTGAGATATAGCTTTGTGGGCCGATGATGACATCGTCGCCAATATTAACGGGACAGTCATTAGTAGCATGAATGATCGTTTGTGCGCTTAGCCCTGTGCTTTTACCAATTTTAATACAGCCGTTCTTGCATGAGATCATGACGTTGGTTGAAAGCATGACATCATCATCAAGTACGATGACCTCATGCTCATCATCATGGCGGGCATCCAGCACGCAGAACTCACTGATGACGACATTGTTTCCCAGGTGAATATTTTTAGGCTGACGTAAAACGATGTTGTCAGCAAACATAACACCATTGCCGCAGGAACCGAACAAACGTGGCCAGAAGAGCTTTCTAAGCAGTATCCCCAGAGCACCGGGGAACTTGCCCAGCAGGGCGCAGAACTCAAAATAGAATAAATACAGCCAGGAGTCATCGCCGACAATAATATGTTGATATTTCGAAAGGGCAGAACCCTTTTCGGAAAGAACTTTATGTGTCTTGTTTATCCTTGTTGACATGGCTTAATAAAAAATAGATCAGGCTAACTGGTCAGAAAATTCTTTCATCGATTCAACGGTCTCACCTTCGAAATACATGCGATACCAGAACTCAAGGTTTAACAATACCCATATTCTGTAGTTATGATCAACCTTGCCTGATATATGTTCATCAAGCAATGTATCGATATAGCTTTTTTCAAACAGCCCGAGTTCAACAAAACGGCTCTGATCAAATAGTCGGCGCAGAAAGTTTTTCAGATCGGTGCGAAACCATATCCCCAGTGGGAAGCGGAAGCCCTGCTTTTTAAGTGTGATCAATTCCTGCGGCAGGTAACGCGAAGCAACTTCGCGAAGGATATACTTCAGATGATTACCTTTAAGAGCCCGGCTGTTAAGTTTCAGATTTGTCGGGATGCTGGCAGCGAACTCAACTACCTTGTAATCAATCA
>JAYEGM010000223.1:0-1966 GCA_034659075.1 Pseudomonadota bacterium | reverse complement strand
CCACAATCTTGAAATGGGGTGTGCGGATATGGGATAACAGCTCGCGGCTGGTATCATCTCTTGATAGATCGTAGACCACAACCGGGTAATCACTGACTTCCATCTTTACCGCGTGGCCTGCAACGTAGATTGCCCCAGTGAATGCCCACAAGAGGATAAAGAGAATCGGCCAGTCATGGAACAGTTGGGCAAACTCCTTGCGCACCATAGAAAAGACCCGCTGCCACATCACCCAATCCTCTTCTTCAGAAAGGTCCAGGACAGGCCATACAATACAAGTGTGTAGATACCAAGAGCGAGCAGATCGGGCCAGAAAAAGTTGAAACCCAAACCCTTCAGATAAGTACCCCGTACGATATCCATGAAATAGGTGGCTGGAATCAGGTGGGCGATAAACTGCCCGGTGGCATCCATGCTTGAAACCGGTGTCATGAAACCGGAATAGTTAAAGGCAGGGGTCATGGTTGTTAAAAAGGTAATCAACATAGCCGCGAGCTGGGTTCTCGTAAGTACAGAAATGAGCAGACCGATGCCGATGCTGCAGATGGAGTACAGGAGGGCAGCACTGGACAACACCCAGAAATCGCCAATAAAACGCACATTGAAAAGCCAAATGCTCATGGCATAGATCATGAGGTAATCAAGAAAGGCGACAGCAATAAATGGCAAGGCCTTACCCAGCAGAATCTCCCAACGATATACCGGTGAGGCATAGAAATTGAAGATGGTACCTGCTTCCTTCTCCCGCACCACCAGTAACGCACCCAGTAGTGCAGGATAAAGCATGAGGATCAACACCAGCATGCCGGGTACAACGAAGTTGATACTTTCCAGAGATGGGTTGTACCAGACTGTCATATCCATCTGAACTGGCATCATTGGCCCTGTGGCAGTTCCTCGCCGCATAATAAAATCGGACAACAATCGTTCGTTGTAGAGCGCATGAATAGCAATCACATAGGCCCTGATGACCTCGGCCCGCGTGGCAAAAGAACCGTCAATCGTAACGCCTACAGCTACGGGATAGTTACCAGTAAGCAGCCGACCAAAGTCTGGTGGGATATCAATAATGACGCGTGTGCGACCGGATTTTATTTCCTCTTCGGCCTGGGCGTTATTCTCCAGTACTCCATGAAAATCGAAATACTCAGAATGCACGAAGCCGTCGATATAGTCGCGGCTGAAGGTCGAGCGGTCATGGTCCACGAAGGCAATGGGCAGATGCTTTACATCCATGCTCAATCCGTAACCAAACAAAAGCATCAACACCATTGGAACCACAAACGCCAGGCCCAGGTAAACCGGGTCGCGTAGCAGTTCCCGTGTCTCTTTTCGGATGATGGAAAAAACGCGATTGAACACTGCTTATCCCACCTTTGTCATGAAACTAACGAAGGTTTCGTCCATCGACAACCCCTGTGTGTAGATCTCAGCCTGAAGCCCGATATCAGCCAATAACACCTTTGCCATATCTTTGTCCTCAGCAGGATGATCGCTTTGCCACTGGATCCGCCGACCATATAACATAGCCTGAGGGAATTGCTTGTTCAGGCATTGAAAGGCATGAGCAAAATCCGCTGCATGTACTACCACCAGCGGTCCACCGTGTGCTTCAGCCTGCTCCTTCAACTCCCGCGGACTGCCTGATGCAATCAGCCTGCCATCTTGCATCAGACCCAGGCGATCGCAATGCTCTGCTTCATCCATGTAGTGGGTTGAGACCAGAACCGTAACGTCACCCGTCTGTGCCATCAGGTGTACTGTGTCCCAGAATTGGCGCCGTGCTACAGGATCCACACCAGAGGTAGGCTCATCAAGAAACAACAGTTCCGGCTCGTGCAAAAGAGCACAGGCGAGCGCCAACCTCTGCCGGAGTCCCAAGGGTAATGAATGAGTAATTCGTTGCCGGTATTCTCCAAGCCCTAAAGCGTGCAGCAGTGTGATGATACGGTTGACTCTGTGTCCA